>JALONW010000103.1 GCA_025454725.1 Anaerolineae bacterium | reverse complement strand
GGTCTCAATCAACACCCAAATTTGGCCGGTCGGCTCCAGCCACAGCATCCGCCCGCGCTGGAAGACCTGCTCGGCCACATAGATTTCGCGGTTGGTCGGTGTCGGGAACGGGTTCGCCTCGGCGCTGACGGTTGGGACAGCGGACTGAGTGGCACTCGGCGCGGGCTGAGTGGCCGTCAGACTTGGTTCAGAGGTCGCGTCGGGCGGGACGGGCTGCCCAGCCCCCGTCTCAGTGGTCGGTGTCGCAGTCACCACCATCACGATGATGGTCGGGTCGGTCTGGCAGGCGGTTAAGGTGGCGGCCAGCATTAGAGCCAGCACATACACCAGTGATTTTAAGCTCATAGGATATCTTCCTCCTGTGCTGCATTGTAGGACAGGCCCGGCGTATCGTGCAAGCGTGGGCGGCGGGGCGCGTCCCTTCCGTTGGGCAATCGCCTAAGACAAACGCTTGCAGGCGCGGTGGGTTGGGGGGTAGCATGGACACTCCACTGTCTTTGGACGGAGTAACCGCCTGTGATGTTCCAAGAACCCCCTGTCCAGCCCGACGACACCCGCCCGACCACGACCGTACCGGTCGTCAACGCGGAAGGACTGCCTGCCTCGCCCCAACCGGGTGGCTCGCGCTGGCTGGGCTTACTGAGCGTGCTGGGTGCATTCGGCTTCACCGCCGCGACCATTCTCGTGCTGCTGTCGGGTGGCAGTACCTCCGCCCCTGCGCCCGAATCAGACAACAACGGCGTGTCGGTCGCGCAGGTCACGGCTGCCCCCTCGAACACCCCGGCCCCGACCATCACGCCCAGCGAGGCCGAACCGACGGCAGAGCAGGCTGATACCCAGCCGCAGCCGGTGATTGGGATGCCGCAGATTGTCCCGACCATGGACGGTTCGACACTGGTCATGCTGCTGAGTGAGCCGGTGGCAGCGGTCGGCGGCCCCAACCCAGAACTGATTTCACGCGGAAGCCTTGACCCCTTCACCATCATCCCAGACCGCCCACGCAACCAGATTATCGAGTACGTCATCGAGCGCGGCGATACGGTCTACACCATCGCCCAAAAATTTGGCCTGACGCAGGAGTCGATTGCGTGGTCGAATGACCGCCGCCAGCTCTGGACACTGGTGCCGGGCTCCATCCTGTACATTCCGCCAGTCGATGGCGTGGTGCATATCGTCGCCGGTGAAGACACCATCGACGAAATCGCCGATTTCTACGGCGTGGAAGATGCGCTGGTCGTCATCGACAACGAGTTTAACCAACTGCGCGGCTACACCCCCGATACCACCCCGCCCTCCGGGATGCGGATTTTCATCCCCGGCGGCACAGGCGAAAACATCGACTGGGCCCCGCCGGTGGTGGTCACGAGTGGTGGCGGTGGCAGCGGTCCCGGCGCGCCGCCCAACACCGTCTCGTTTGACCCCAGTTCACCGGGGAGCTGCGGCGCGCAGCCCATCGGCGCTGGCTCAGGCTGGGTGCGCCCCATCAATAATTACACCGTCACCCGTGGCTATGCCGACTGGCACCCCGGCATCGACCTTGCGGCCAACCCCGGCACGCCGGTCTTTGCGGCCAACAGCGGCACGGTCATCTTCGCGGGCTGGAGCAACTTCGGCTACGGCAACGCCATCGTGATTTCGTCGGGGCCGTTCCAGACTGTCTATGCCCACCTTTCGGCGGTCAACGTGCGCTGCGGAAATACAGTCGTGGCGGGTCAGCCCATCGGCGGCGTCGGAAGCACCGGCAACTCGTCGGGGCCACACCTCCACTTCGAGATTATCTCGAATGGCTTCCGGGGCAACCCCACCGCCACCATCGCGTTCTAACGCAAGGACACCGTTTAGCATAAAAAAACGCCCTCCCGGTCAGCATGGGGAGGGCGTTTTTTTAGCAGCGATTTAGCGCATTAAGTAGGCTAATCGACCGCCGGGACAGGCATGGAGGCCGGGATGTTAGGCTTGACCATCCCGCGCAGGAGGCGCTCCATCGCCATGGTGTGGCTGCAAACCCCGTGGTTGAGGAAATAGGGGTTATCGCACTGCCAGACACCGTTGTCATAGTTGATGGTGTACTCGTTGTGGTCGCCACGGAAGCGGGCATTGAAGGACAGGAAGCGGACGCGGTGCGGTTCGGCGGCGTACTTCTTGGCTTTCTCGACATCACTGACCACGTTTTGGCCGGGCGCATACGGCAGCGGTTCACGCTTCAGCATCGGCCCGAACATGCGCTCCATTGCCATAATGTGAGGGCTGATGCCGTACTTCTGGAAACCGTTGTCCGAGCTGTGCCAACCGTCAGGCCCAAGGGAGATGGTGTAGGTGCTGTTGTCGCCTTGGAACTCCAGCGTGAAACTGTTGAATGTCACGCGGGTGGGGTCTTCGGCGTACTCTTTGGCCTTCTGGATTTTGCCAATCAAGCTGTAGTCCATGGTCTGAAGCTCCTTGTGGTCCTAATACCGTAAAAACGCTGACCTAAAAAAACACACGCGGGCGCGCTTACCGCGCACACCGCGTGTTTTAACCGGGGGGATGGTGTTCAGAAGTCCGCTTCATGGTGGTAGAGCGCCTCCTTACTGCCTATAAGACCAGTTTAACCCCGGTTTAAGAGGATGTCAAATGCCGTAGTGTTAAGAAAACCGACCCCTCCAAGGCCAAAATTGGGCTTGGAGGGGGTTAGGCTACTACGGCATAGGCGCAGCGCCCAGCGCCCGGCGCGCCGCCCACCATGTCCGCACGCGCCCGCCGAGGTTGATGGCTGCGACGCCCATGAAGATGAGCGCGCCGCCCAGCAGAAGGCGGGCGTCGATGACCTCACCATACAGCGCGCCGAGCATCACACCGAACACCGGCACGACATACGTCACATTCGAGGCGACGAACGCTCCCAGTTCCTTGATAATCGAGTAGAAGAACAGGTACGCGACGAAGGTATTGACCACGCCCAACAGAATGACCGCCAGCAGCGCGTTCTGGGGGACGGCGGTGAGGTCGGCAGGCGCACGACCACCCAGCAGCGGCTCTAGGAAGATAAAGAAGATACCGCCCAGCGCCGAGAAGATGAACGACCCCGACGACACCTGAATCGGCTCCAGTATCTTGAGCAGGGTGCGGCGGCTGTAGACGGTGAAGATGGCGTAGCTCAACGAGGCGGCGACAATCGCCAGCATCCCAATCAGGGAATTTTCCTTGCCGTCGCTTGCCGTGCGCGTGGCGAGGATGACGACACCGGCGAAGCCCAACGCCAGCCCGACCAACTTCTGCGGGTTAATCTTCTCATCCGGCAGCGCGATGTGGGCAATCAACAGCGAGAACAGCGGGACGGTGGCCTGAACGATGCTCGCCAGCGCCGACTCGATGCTCTGTTCGCCCAGCCCAATCAGCCAGTACGGCAGGACACCGTTGCCGATGCCCAGCAGGAACAGCCCAAACCATGTCGAGGCCGTGTAGTTTTGGTGGCGCTTGCCCCGGAAGAATAGCACGAGGTTCAGGCCGACGGCGGCGATGGCCGACCGGATGAACGCGACCTGTGCGGCAGAGAGGGTCGCGCTGCCGCTGGCATCCTCCGTCACACCGATGCGGATGAGGAGGAACGACGACCCCCAGATGGCGGCAAGTACCCAAAAGCTAATCCAAGCGCGCAGTTTCATAGACGGCGAGACCCCCAGTAGACATGGATATAAGGTGGTGGATGTGTGGCGCTGTCCAAGCCCTGAAGAAGCTCCCGACCCAGACAGCGGCGGGGAGGTTTATCGGTTATCAGCGATGGGGCAAATGGGGACAGCCTAATCGGAAGCGTACTACGATAACGCTATTGTAAACCTCTGCTGATAGGGGATGACATCCCAACACATACCATCCCGCTGATTGGCACAGATGTTCACCTATTATGCCGCTGTTGATGCCCGCACTGTAGCACCACTTTCCGCCCATGAAGCCGACCAATTTTCGGGCGGCCTGCGCGCCTTTGTCCAAAAACGCTAATGACGCATCCGGCCAAATCCGATATAGTGCAGGGTGTATCCCTTACATAACGGAGTCTTACCGCGATGACTCAACCGTTTACCGCTGCGTCGCACCACGATGTCCTCGTCTTGCTCGTCCAGCTCGCGGTCCTGCTGTTCACCGCCCGCGTGATGGGCGAAATCGCCCAGCGCCTCAAACAGCCGACCGTGGTTGGTGAGCTGTTGGCGGGTATTTTATTGGGGCCGTCGCTGCTGAGTGGGCTGTTCCCGGCGCTGGGCGAGTGGATTGTACCGCAGACCGCTACACAGGGTTACCTGTTGGAGGTCGTCAGCCTAATTGGGGCGATGTTCCTGCTGTTGATTACCGGCCTAGAGACCGACATCAGCCTGATTCGGCGGCAGGCGCGCACCGCCATCGGCGTCTCGTTCGGCGGAATTACCGTCACGTTTATCACCGGATTCCTGCTCGGCCAATTTCTGCCCGATGACCTGCTGGCCGACCCCGAACGCCGCATCGTGTTCGCGCTGTTCGTCGCGACCGCCATGTCGATTTCGGCCATCCCAGTGATTGCCAAAGTCTTGTTTGATATGGGCCTGCTGCGCCGCGACATCGGCCAAACCATCATCGCGTCGGGCATGAGCGACGACACCATCGGCTGGATTATGCTGTCGGTGGTAGCGGGCTTGGCAGCAGGCGAGGCCGTTACCTTTGCGACGATCGCCCAGTCGGTCGGGAGCGTGCTGCTGTTCATGGTATTGAGTTTTACAGCGGGGCGCTGGATGGTGGCGCGGCTGATGCGCTTCGTCCAGAGCGAAATTACCGTGCGTGAGCGCGTGCTGTCGCTGGTGATGGTGCTGACCTTCACATGGGGAGCCATCACGCAGGCGCTCAACCTTGAGGCTGTCTTGGGCGCGTTCGTGATGGGCATCTTGTTCAGCATGACGCGCAGCCTGCCCAGCGACGTAATCCACACGCTGGAAAAAATTGCGTTCGGCATCTTCGCGCCGATTTTCTTCGCCGTGGCTGGTCTCAAGGTCAACATGGCTGGGCTGCTCCAGCCGCGCCTGCTGCTGATTACGCTGCTGGTGATTGCTGTGGCGACCGGCGGGAAAATCGTCGGGACCTACCTCGGCGCACGACTCATCGGCGGGCGTGACCACTGGACAGCGCTGGCCTTCGGAGCAGGGCTGAACGCACGCGGCGCGATGGAGATTATTATCGCCACGATTGGCCTCTCACTGGGCATCCTGACGCAGGATATGTTCTCCATTATCGTCGTGATGGCGATGGCGACCTCGCTGATGGCTCCGACCATGCTGCGCTGGGTCGTCTCCAAGATTAAACCAGAGGAGGCCGAAATCGCACGGCTGCGGCGTGAGGCGCTGGCGGCGGGCAGCCTACTTGCCAACGTCCGGCGCGTGCTGCTGCCGGTGCGCGTGCGCCCGGCGTCACAGTCGGGTGTCGCCCAGCGTATTGAGGCGCGCATATTGGAACGCCTGAACGACCGCAACAATCTCTCCGTCACCTTGATGAGTGTGGGCAAGGCCGACGGGCGCGCCGAAGCACAGAAATACCTAGACCGGCTGGCCGGGCTGTTCCATCGCGAGCCGGTGGGCAAGAAGATTGTTATCAACGACAACGTGGGCGGCGCAATCCTCGACGAGGCGCAGAAGGACTATGACCTCGTGGTACTGGGTGCGACCGAGAACGGCAAGAGTACCGAGGTGCTGTTCACCCCGATTATCGACTTCCTGATGCGCTCCTCGCCCTGTCCGACGCTGCTGGTGCAGGGTGGCGAGGTTGAGCCGGAATGGTCGCCGCGCCGGATTCTGGTGGCATCCAACGGGTCGGCGGCCTCGCGACGGGCGGCAGAGATTGCGTTTGCGATTGCTTCGCAGCCCGGCGACGAGGTACTCATCCTACAGGTGGTCGAGCGCACGATGGCCGACTACCAGCTTGACGCCGAGCAGAAGATTTTCGACCGCCACATGCAGACCGCCCAGCGCAGCGTGGATGACCTGCGCGAGCTGGGGCAGTTGGGCGGCGTCCAAACGGTTGCGGAGGTCAAGCCGGGGCGTGAACCAGAGAAGATTATCCTTCAGGCGGCCAAAGACAGCGGCGCAGACCTCATCGTGCTGGGGACGAGCATCAGCATCGCAACCGACCGGCTGTACCTCGGCCCGCGTGTCGAGCGTATCCTCGCCAACGCGCCGTGCCCAGTCGTGGTCATCAACGCCTAACGCTGGTCAGCGCGTAGATAGCTAAGCCCAACAAAAAAGCCCCCTCCACCTGCGGAGGGGGCTTTTTCTGCGCCAATCTAGTCTAGGATTGCGCCGGGCGAGAACTGCACAATCGTGACATTGTTCATCTCAATGGCGGAGGTGCCACCCGGCAGGTTGCTGGCGGTAATCGAGTCCAGCACGAGGTCGAGGGTGACGTTGGTCAGCACCAGCGCGCTGGATGAAGAGGTAGACAGTGCGCCAGTAGAGATGCTGAGCAGGCCACCGGGTGCGGCGTTGGTCACAGCTAGTGCAGGCACGTTGGCGGTGGTCGAGCGCAGGTCGGTCAACTCGATGTTGCCGGCCAAGTTGCTAACCAGAAGGCCGGGGGCGCTGCTGTTGGGCGTCACTAGGCCGATGGCGAGGCTGTCGATGAAGCTAATCGTCCCGCTGGTGATATTCGACAGTTGGACACGGGCGCTTGCGCCATTAACGGCCACGAGATTGAGGAAGTCGATGTTGGCGGTGCGCTGGTCGATGCTGATGCCCGTGCCGCCGGTGATGTTCACCGCGCCGCCAAAGGTGAGTGTCCCGGCGCGGATGTCGGTCAAGTCGATGGCGGTGGTGTCACAGGCGCTGCTGGTCAGCGCCTCCACGCTGATGGTGTAGCTCCCCGCCGGGGTTCCGGTCAGGTCGAGCAGGCAGCCCGCCCCGCTGACCGACACAGCTTGGATGTCAGCGGCGCTGATGGTTCCGACGTTGGCAAGGGCATAGGCGTTGGACGGCGTATCACCAATGTCCAGACCGCGCACGGTGTTGTTATCGGCCAGCGTGACGGCGTTGCCGGTGCTGGTGGTGATGACTGGGCGCGCCGAGCTGTAACTGTTCAGGCTGGCGCTGCCGGTCGGCAGGGGCGAGACCAGTGTGTTGGCGAACGGGAGGCTGCCGGTCAGCGTCATGCCCGGCTGTAAGCTGAGGCCGGTGGCGGCGTTGTATGTCCCGCTGCCCTGCACGAGATAGATGACGTGGCCGCTGGCCGGGGTTGCGCCGGTGTTGTATGCGCCAATGCTGGTGAACGGCTGCGCCAGCGTGCCGAGGCCGTTGCTGCTGACCGCCTGCTGGTCGATGAACCACACGACCGGCCCAGCCACATTGAGCGTGACGGTGGCGCTGTCAGGTGTGCCGTTGCTGACGGTGTAGCTGAAGGTATCCGCGCCGGTGAAACCGACCGGCGGCTCATAGCTGAAGCTGCCATCCACGGCGACGCTGAAGCTGCCGCCCTGTGTGGTTGCGCCGCTGTTTGCGACCACCGCACCTGCCGGGCTGCCCAGCGTGTCGTTGGCGGTCAGCGCACCAGCCGCTCGGCTGACACCGATGTGGGCGCGCACGTCAAACGAGTCATCCACTGCGTTGGGCGGGACAGGAGTATTGGTCGGCGTATTTGTCGGCGTGTTGGTATTGGTCGGCGTGTTGGTGGGTGTATTGGTTGGCGTATCTGTTGGAGTGTTGGTCGGCGTATTCGTCGGTGTATTGGTTGGTGTGTCGGTTGGCGTATTCGTCGGTGTATCAGTGGGCGTGTTGGTCGGGATTGGCGTCTCGGTCGGTGGGACAGGCGTGTTAGTCGGAATCGGTGTTTCAGTCGGGATTGGCGTCTCAGTCGGTGGGACAGGCGTGTTGGTCGGAATCGGCGTCTCGGTCGGTGGGACAGGTGTATTGGTCGGAATCGGGGTCTCGGTCGGGAGCGGTGTTTCAGTCGGGATTGGCGTCTCGCTCGGTGGGACAGGCGTGTTGGTCGGGATTGGCGTCTCAGTCGGTGGGACAGGTGTATTGGTCGGAATCGGTGTTTCAGTCGGGATTGGCGTCTCGGTCGGTGGGACAGGCGTGTTGGTCGGAATCGGCGTCTCGGTTGGCAGCGACGTTGGTGTCAGTGATTCGGTCGGCAGTGGCGTATTGGTCAACGTTTCGGTCGGCAGCGGCGTTTCAGTGGATGTCGGTGTCAGCGTAATGGGTGTACTGGTATAGGTAGCCGTATTTGTCGGCGTGTCGGTGGGGGTATTCGTTGCTGTATTCGTCGGTGTGTTGGTCGGTGTCACCGGGGTATTGGTGGGTGTATCGGTAGGCGTGTTGGTCGGCGTGATGGGTGTCAGGGTTGGCGGCGGCACATGGGTAAACGTAGAGGTGAAGGTATTGGTCGGGCTGATGGTTGCGGTCGGCGTGATGGTATAAGTCGCGGTCGGGTCGGGGTCTTCAATCAGGTTGACCACCACCCGGTCGATGAATACGCGACCGATACCCGGCACGTCCACGCGGAAGAACACCACCACCCGCGACAGCGAACCGTCCAGCGTAAATGAGGCTGACTCGGTGGTGTAGACATCGCTGGCGATGGTATGGGTCTGCTCGAACACCTCGGTGCCGAGGGCGGTGTTGGCGTAGACCAGCGTGAAGCTGGCAACCACGCTCGTGCCATTGGTGAGGACAGCCGGGCGGATGTCGTAGCGCAGGTTGACCACATCACCTGCCGCGCCGAACGGCGTGCCGGGTTCATAGACCTGCCGGATGCGCCGGTTGACATTGGTTAGGCCGTCGTTGCGGAAGCGGAACGCACACGACCCCTGTGAGGGGATGCCAGCCCCGCACACGCGCAGGTCAGTGGTGAGCAGGTTATTACCGACCCAGTTGGCCGCGCCGCCCGCGCCCGTCCCAGCGGTCTCGAAACTGCCGTTCTGGATGAGGCCGGTCACGGTGGTATAGGGCTGGGTGTTCGGGCGGGCGGTGGGCAAGTCGAGCAGCCCGTCCTGTGCGGCGGTGGGCTGGAAGGCCAATGCGCCCAGCGTAAGCGCTACGACGGTGATGATGAGCAGAGAGAACGGTCTCAAGGACATACGGTTTTCCCTCCTCAGGGCTTGGGTTGGTAAGCGCCGCGCACGGGTAAAGTGCTGAAGACGGTGGTATAGGTCTTGCCTTCGTCATCGGGGCCGACCACCACTTGGAATTCGCCGCTGGTCAGCGCGTAGAGGGTGGTCTGGCCGACCATGCCCAGCCGGGTGTTCTCGCTGGGGGGCGTATCGAGGTACGGCTCGAACAATTCATAGGCGAAACGCCCGGTGTAGACGCCCTTGCTGTCGGCGTTGATTGCCCAAACGCCCAACGCCGGTTGGCCGCTGTCGTCGCGGGTGTTGTAGACGGCGTTAATCAGGTCGCCGCGCCCCATGTTGATGCGCCCATCAGACGGGATGGACGGCGTGCTGCCGCCCCCTTCTTCTGGGATGTCACAGATGACGGTGATGCTGGCCGAGGCGTTGGGCGTGCTGACAGTCACGGTGGCGCTGGGGATGTAGGTGTTGCCCAGCGAGATGCCAAACGGCAGCAGGTCATCCGACGCCAGCGACAGGTTGTAAACCGCGCTGGTTGTGCCAGAGCTGAAGGTGATGGTGAAAGGCAGCGGCGTCCCCGATGGGTTCTCGACCATCCCACCGATGTTGGTGGCAACCACCACGAGGTAGCCCTCGACGAGGCCGGGGCTGAAATTACAGGCGGTGATACTCGAGCCACTGAGGTCAATGGTGACGACATCCTCAACAGCCGCAGCCGTAGGAATCGCGGACACCAACAACCCCATAATGAATATCGGAATAAACCAGACCATCCGAGACATGGCAAACCCTTCCTAGCAGGCATAACCTTAAGAACTATGACCATCATACCCCTAATCGCGCGTAACAGCGTTGAGGTTGACTAGACGTTTGAGGGGTGATTCACCGTTTGGTCATACTATTGTTTAGGGTTCGTGCAGTATTGCCGATATTGATGGGTTTATACAACCCCTTTTAGGCTAACCCCGCGGGCAGATTGCACCCTTACCGCGGCACGCACGGCAGCGCGGCGAGGTCTACCAGCCAGACGCCGCCGCGCCGACCCTCTGCCGACAGCGCCAGTGTCAGCCGGTCAGGACTGAGGGCACTCAGGGCACGTTCGTCCGGCGTCAGCGACAGCGGCAGCAGCGCGAGGTCGTTCAGCGTGCGGCTGGGGACATCGAAGCACTGTAAGCGCACATCGCCCAGCACGCTCTCGCGCACAAGGTAGATATTCACGCCGGTCTCGCCCTGCACATACACTGGCGCGGGGAAGTTGTTGCCCGGCGCGTCGCCCTCGAACAGTTCATCAAATCGCCCGACCGCGCTGGTCGATTGCAGACGGTAAACGGTGCGCCCGTCCTGCTCAAGCGCAATCACCACCCGCGCCCCGTCCGGCGTCGCGCCCGGCACGATGAGCGACGGTACGACTTCCATCGGGCTGATGCTGATTTTCTGCCCGGCCATGCTGGCGGTGAAATAGCGCACCTCGTCGCCATACGCGCCGTAATAATAGGCCACGAAGCGACCCTCCGGCAGCCAGTTGAACCCCTGCAAGCTGATGCGCCCCGCGTCCGCCCACAGCAGCCGCTGGAACGTGCCGTCCGGCTCGGCGGTCTGGATGGTGTTGATGAGGTCTTGGTAGATGAGGCGGCGGTCGGCGGGGTGGAAGTGGATTTTGGCGTGTTCGACCGCGACCGGCGTGTCGAGGTCGAGGCGGTTGAGCGAGGCCTCGTCGATAGACTCGCCGCCGGGCGCGTCAATTGGGCGGGTGTCCCCCGCCACCGGGTCATACTCATACCACTGGTGTTCGGTGAAAATATCTTGCTCACAGCCGACCGCGAAGCGCAGCAGCCCCTCCGGCGACCATTCAACACGCACGACCTCGCCGCTAAACAGCGTGGTCACATTGGGGTAGGCCAAGAACGGGTTGGCCTGAGTCGCCTCAACCGCCAGCCCCGATGACAGCTCGATTTCGGCGCTGGCCGGGATGATGTCGTCGGCGTCGAGGTCGAGCATGATGCGGTAGGGGACTTCCTCGCCGGGTTGCAGCGCATCGTCGGGGCGCAGCGC
>JALONW010000469.1 GCA_025454725.1 Anaerolineae bacterium | reverse complement strand
AGCTGTTCCTCGCTCAAGCCGACGAACGCACGCGGCACGAACACACCCGTGTCATCGCTCAACGCGACGACACCCATCTTGGCGTTGGTCATCATGGCAGACGCCTGCAAGACGCGCCGAAGAACCTCGTCCAAATCAAGCTGGGCGGTGATGGCGCGAGCGATTTGCAGCAAAAAATCGCGCTGGCGGACTCGGAGGTCAGGTAAGCTCAACATAGTTCGATTGTAGCACGCCCAACCCCGAACCCGGCAGGCTGGGCGCGATTTCTGATAGCCCTCTTACGCGCTTCGGTCAATCGACAAAGGCCGACACATCGCCGCGCCCACCGTCCGCCAGCGCGAGGATGCCCGCCCCAATCAGACCGGCGTCGCCGCCCAGCTCCGCCGGGACAATCTGGAACCCGTCAAGGTAGGCAGGGGTGCTGACGTGCTGGCGGATGGCCGCCCACATCGGGTCGAACAGCAGCGAGCCGAGCTTGGTTACGCCGCCGCCTATAACGATGCGCTCTGGGTCAAACAAATGCAGCAGATTGACGATGCCCACGCCCAACAGCGTCGCCGCCCGGTTGATGACAGATAGGGCCAGCGTATCACCCGCCCGCGCCGCCTCGCCCACATCTTTGGTGTTAAAGTCGGCCACGTTTTTCAGCGACGACTCCACGCCCGTCGCAATGGCTTCCCGTGCCATACGCGTGATGTGGGGGCCGCTGACCAACGTCTCAAACATCCGCACATCATCCGGCTCGACCGCCATTAAGAGTATGCCCGGTTCGCCGCCCAAGCCTCGGGCCCCGGCTAACAGTTTCCCGTCGACGATGAAACCGCCGCCTACACCCGTGCTGACCGTCATGTAAATCATGTTGCGCGTGCCGCGCCCTGCCCCGCGCACATATTCGCCCAGCGCAGCGGCATTGGCGTCATTGCCGATGGTGACAGGCACGCCCAGCGCCTCTTTCAGCACATCCCCCAGAGGGAAACCACGCATCGGGAGGTTCGGCGGCGACAAAATGACACCGGTGAACGGGTCAAGCGGCCCCGGTGAACCTAGCCCGATACCCAACACCGGCGTCCCGTCCTGCGGCCACACCGCCCGCACTGACGCGACGACCCCATCGACCACGGTCTGCGCGCTGGTGGTCACAGTCGGGCGCGAGTCGCGCTCGACAATCCGAAGCTGCTGGTCCAAACGCGCCGCCCGCGTCTGCGTCCCCCCAAGGTCTACTGCAATAATCACACCCTCACCCACGGTCTAATCCCCCTCTTTGATTGGTTGGCTATCATCCAAGCTCATCGTCGTATCGTGAGCTGTATTGGAGTAGCAAGGTTTGTATCGTGGATAATCTTACCGTCAGCCTGAAGCGCCGCAAGATAGAGGATGGGATTCTCGCCCGTTATGACAAGGTAAACTTTAACCAGCGTGATGATGCGTGGCTGGAAGACAAGGTTTTCTGGGATTACGTCTTCTCGTGGTATGAGCTTGCCCACCATTATGACGGCACAACCGACACCGGCATCGGCGCGCACATGCTGGAACTCTACGCCCGCTGCGTTGAAAAATTCCGCGCCGCCGCCAGCAACCCCAAACTGCGCGAGCGCCGCCGTGACAAGGCCGCCGATGCGCTGTACCAGATTAACTACTACGTTAACCAGATGATGCTTGCTATCGACCGCAACAGCCGCGCCGACTCCGGCGGGATGGGCGGCGGAGACGGCGGCATTCCCGTCCCCATCTAAGGCAATCGTCCCAACTTCCCTGAAACCTTAAGCCAACCTTTGGCAGTAACCCCCCAAGCCGTGCTATCATCATCACAGAACACTAACCTTCAGTCGCCGTGCTAGGATGACCCACCTATGGTAAATCCCCAACAAAACCGTACCCGTGCGGTGCAAAACCTCAATGAACCCGGCAGCGACCGCTGGAACCCCAAGCCGCTGGCAACCCTTGAGGACACCGGCCTGACCAAGCTGGCGCTGGCCGACCATGTCCTCAAAATCCTGTACTTCGGCGGCGACCTGACTGGCTCTGATGTCGCCGAACGCATCTGCCTGCCGTTCGCTGGCGTCCTCGACCCCGTGTTTGAGTTCCTCAAGCGCGAGAAGTATATCGAGGCGCGGGGTTCTGGCGCGGGCGGCTTCAACGAAGCCCAGTACCGTTACCTGATTTCGGGTAAAGGGATTGAGAAGGCGCAGGAAGCCCTATCACGGTCGCAATACGCCGGGCCAGCCCCAGTACCCATCGACCAGTACATCGAGTCGGTGCGCGAGCAAAACAAGGCGCGTCCGCCGGTCACGGCATCCCTCCTGCGCGGGGTGATGGACAACCTCGTCGTAGCCGAAGAACTGCTGGATAAGGTCGGCCCCGCCGTCAACTCTGGCCGGTCGATTTTCCTGTACGGCCCTCCCGGCAACGGCAAGACCACCATCTCTGAGCGCGTCGGGCGCATGGTCTTGGGTCAAGACATGTGGATTCCGTTCGCCATTGATGTGGACGGCCAAGTCATCCAGATGTACGACTCCATTAACCATGAGCTGTCCAACGATAAAGAACGCCTCAAGTATGGGACGGGGCTGGTCGCTGACGCCCGTTGGATCAGCATCAAGCGCCCGATGATCATGGTCGGTGGTGAGCTAACCCTGCAAAGCCTCGACCTGACCTATGACGACATCAACAAATTCTACGAAGCGCCGTATCAGATGAAAGCCAATGGCGGGATGTTCCTGATCGACGACTTTGGTCGCCAGCAGGTACGCGCCGTAGACCTGCTTAACCGCTGGATCGTGCCGCTGGAAAAGCGCGTAGACTTCCTCACGCTCAATAACGGTCGCAAGATCGAAATCCCGTTTAACGTGATGATCGTGTTCTCGACCAACCTCGACCCCAAAGACCTCGTGGACGAGGCCTTCCTGCGCCGTATCCGCCACAAGATCGAGATTGGCAACCCGACGCTGGAACAGTTCCGAGACATCTTCAAAATCATGTGCAAGATTATG
>JALONW010000468.1 GCA_025454725.1 Anaerolineae bacterium | reverse complement strand
GGAGTGGCCGAACGGGCTCGTCTCGAAAACGAGAGTAGCCGAAAGGTTACCGAGGGTTCGAATCCCTCTCTCTCCTCACTCAAACACACCGCCCGGCCTGTAACAGGTTGGGCGGTGTGTTTTTGATATGGTGTAGGGTCAAGTCAGGCTCAAAATGGAATATAAGTGACTCTATCCTTTAATTCATCCGGCGTACTTGCCTCAACAATGAAGCCAAACTGCTCGACAATCACCCCAATAGGGGCAAATTGGTTAACTTCAATAACACCGGGCATAGGCAATCCTCTACGCACGCGGTCATACGCATATGCAGGCATGGTACGGACATCATGCGTCACGACAATTCTTTCTTCAGAAGCTGCCCACTCTAACACCTTGTTGTCTGGCAGACCTTCTCTTTTGTCTTGCACTCGAATCATATCCAAATGTGGATACGTCTTTACCAAAGCATCGGCAATCGGACCGTTAAAATTTTCGTCTAGCAAAAATTTCACGGCGCATCCTCATCCGTTTTGCGCTGCTTTAGCTTCATCCACTTTTCCCTTAGCATCACCATATGAGGTTGTGCAAGGATTTCCTGCTTAATCACCTCTTCCTCAGCCTGACGGCGGGCGAGGTAGGCCTCAACCTCCTCGCGGTTCTGAAGGTAATAAGCGATAGTGGCGTAGACATCGGTCAGGCGCAGCACATCGAAATCTTGGACAATCTGCTCAGGGGTCTGGCCGCGCTGGTAGGCCAGCAGAATATTGTCAATCGGGATGCGCGTCCCTTTGATTTTGAAACCGCCTGCTTCGTCAGCCTCAAATGGGACGGTCAGGGTTTGGATGGGAAAGGTCATGCTGAAACAACCTCATGCGCTGGACTTATAACATCATTTTAACCCGGAAACCCCAAAACATACGCCCATATCTGGGGTGGACATGGGCGCGTCTATGGTTATAGGTTTCTAGCGTGCGGCGGCCTTGCAGCCCTCTCCTAATCGTTCTCCCGTGTGACGCCCAACCACTCGAACAGCGAGGCGCGCATCTCGTCGGACATAATCAGGTTAAAGCAGAAATGGCCGGTCGCGTCGGCCACGAGCGTCGGGCGCATCAACAGCGTACCATCTGGGTTCAGGCCGAGCGCAATATAGGCGTCACTCGTGCCAACCTGACGGGTGGTCTGGAGACCGGGGACCGGGCTAACCCGCCCCAGCACGCGCTGGAGTTCATCGACACGCGGGCGCAGTGCCATCTCCATCGGGCCGTGGCTGACCGAGAAGGCGATATAGCTCCCCTCGCGCTTCATGGCGACCTGCGGCTTGAAAGGCGCATCGACCGACGAAGTATAAAGCAAAATTCCGCTGTCGGGGTCGGAAGTTACTTGGTCGAGCGGGTGGAAGTTACGCATGGGCGACTGTCCTTACAGAGGGTGCAATAAATCATCGGCAAAAGACCCGTGTAGCGGCGCGCACGGGCTGTTAAAATATTCACAAGTGACGCATTAGTGGAAGAGAATATACCATGAGTGAACAGACGCCGCAATCGAACCAGCCGCCCGTGCGCGCCATTGTCGCGGGGCTGGCGGTTTTCCTCGTCCTGCTGGTAGCAGTGGTAGCTGTCACCCTCAGCCGCAGCACCCCGCCCGCTGAACCGACCGACCCCGCCGTCACTGGGCCGGTAGCGATTGTGGGCGAAGGCGCGTTCTCGACCGGCGTCACCGAAGTCGAACCGAAACCCGTGGTCGATGTCGAACTGGTCGGCATGAACGGTCAGCCTGCCCGCCTGAGCGAGCTTCAGGGAAAATACACCGTGCTGTACTTCGGCTATACGTTCTGCCCCGACTTCTGCCCCGCCACACTGACCGATTACCGGCTGGTCGCCCGCGCGCTGGGTGAACAGGCTGACGATGTGAACTTCGTCATGGTCAGCGTGGACCCCAACCGCGACACGCCGGAAGTGCTGGCGTCATATGTCACGCGCTTCGACCCCAATTTCCGCGCCTACACCGGCACGTTCGAGGCGCTAAACACGCTCACCGCCGACCTCGGCGCATTCTACGGCGCGATGGACGAGACCACCGACCGCTATTATATGGTTGACCACACCGCTTCGTCGTTCGTCCTCGACCCCAGCGGGCAGTGGGTGACGGTCTACGCCTTCGGGACCGAGGTCGATACCATCGTGGCCGACCTGCGCGCCAAGCTGGGGGAATAACATCAGGGGCGCAGCGTGCTGCGCCCTCCAGCGGAAAACACGCCCTGAGGGCCTGTTTTCAAATAACCTTTATACGGCTTAATAGGTATGGCTTTCAGCGGGCGGGCAAGCCCCGCCCCTACATCACTTCCTACCCAGCGAGGCGCGCAGCGGGGCGGCCTCCTGTTGACCCTTCAAATACGCCTCAACCGGAACGCCGTAGAACTTGGCGACCTGTACCGGGTCGTCGGGGTCGGTGTTGAACTCTGGGCGCGGGTCGTGCATCAGCTGAAGGTCATGAGGCAGGTTGTAGCGCCCGTCATATTTCTCGCCGTTGGGCAGCGTCGCGTAGCGCATGGTTTTAGCGTGCATGAGCTGCTCTTCCAATACCCGCGCCCCGCTCAGGTTCGCGCCGTACAGGTCGGCGTCGTGGAACTTCGTCCGCATCAGGTCACAGTCGCGTAAATCGGCTTGGTACAGGTTCGCGCCCGTCCAGTCGCTTCCGCGCAGCTCGTGGCCGCGCAGGCGACCATCTTCTAGCCAGCCCAGCACGCGCAGTTCCTCAATGGCTTGCAGCGCAAACTGGTTGTAGCGGCTGTGCGCCTCGCGGATGAGGCGCTCACGGGTCTGGCGGTCTTCGCGGATTTGGTCGAGACGGTTCAGTACCAGCACGGTAAAGATGATGCCGACCCCTTCCGGTGCGAGGTCGTACAGGAAACTCTGAAAATCGCTCGAAACCAATCCGATGAGGGGAAACAATATCAGCCCCAGCAGCAGCCCAATCGCCAGATAGACCGGCTCGTTGCCGCTGCGCCGCTC
>JALONW010000102.1 GCA_025454725.1 Anaerolineae bacterium | reverse complement strand
CGGCTCGCCGGACGGCTTGCAGGCCGGTGACGAATACTACATCACCATCAGCGGCCCGTGGAACGGGCATGTCCGCACCGTCGATGTCACCCCCACCTCTTTCGGGTTTGCCACCTTGCGCGAACATATGGAGTGCGGCGAGATTACCTTTACCCTCCAGCCGCACCCTGACCGCGCCGACGCACTGCGCTTCGAGATACGCTCGTGGGCGCGCAGCCAAGACGATTTGGTCGCATTCACCTATGAAACGCTGGGGGTGGCCAAGTTTGCCCAAGAAAACCTGTGGGCGTACTTCTGTAACGCTGTCGTCACGGCCAGCGGCGGCCAGCTCATTGGAAAGATTGACATCAGAACCGAGAAAGCGCCTTATCGCGGCGAGGTCATCCCCCCAAAAGAGACCCCGCTGTGGGAGCAGCACAAATCGCGTTTCGAGCGCTTCCGCGAGGCGCAGGTCAACTATGACCCGGAACAGCAGCACGAATATACCGAGGCGCAGGGCTGGCGCATCGACGATTACAGCGTCGAACTGATGCCGGAAGCGCCCGGCGCACCTGCTGAAAACGGCTCGTGGCGTGTCGCGCAGGACGTCATCCGCAACTACGAGTTCCCAGACCCCAACATCGTCACCGGCATCTTTGTCCCCGATGACCCGCTCGACCAGCGCATCATGGTGCTACGCGCCCAGTTCCTCTGGTTCACCTTCTTTTTTGGGACGCGGGTCAGCCGGGTCATCGACGAGGTGCGTCAGCACGACGGCCAAGATGTGCATGTCTGGGGGTACGGTTACCAGACGCTAGAAGACCATTTCGAGATGGGCGAGATTACGTTTGCGGTCTGGAAGTATGCTGAAAGCGGCAAGGTCGAGTTCCGCATCCACGCCTATTCCAAGACCGCCCACATCCCCAACATTTTCTACCGCATCGGCTTTCGGTTGTTCGGGCGGAACCTGCAAAAACGCTTCGCCTACAGCGCCTTGCAGCGTATGGAACAGTTCGTCAAGGAGCGCACCGCGCAGCACCCCAAAGGCGATGAACCCACCCCCTCGGCGCGTGTACAGTCTGTCAGCGCTGACCCCAGCGCCGAGGATGCACTCGACGACGCGCAGCAGTCGGATGGGTAGGTTTACCAAGAAAGCGCCGTAAAGCCCCTACCTTTAGGCATGGGGATATAAGGCGTAGTTGCACAGATGTCTATATTTTTTAGTATAGTCTCTGTTATGGCGTACAAAACGATTGAGTTCAACTGACTTCCCCGCAGCAAAGCCCAATGGCAGACCTATACCTTGTCTCGCCAAGAAGCGGCGCGCCTATGGAACGAGATGGTGCAACGGCATCACCGCATCCGCCGGATGAACTGGACATGGCCGACCAAAGGCC
Organism: Anaerolineae bacterium; assembly: GCA_025454725.1. Lineage (GTDB taxonomy): Bacteria > Chloroflexota > Anaerolineae > Aggregatilineales > Phototrophicaceae > Flexicrinis. The sequence goes on along the minus strand of JALONW010000102.1, from coordinate 9,777 downwards.
GTTGGGAAAAATGGGCGAAAAAGCGCTTCCCCAACCTGCATTCGCAGAGCGTTCAGCAGATTATCAAGGAATTTTTGGAGGCGGTCAACGCCACCCGCCAACTCCGCCGCAATGGTCATGTTGGGGCGCATTATCCGTGGAGGCTGTTGCACTACCGCGACATCATCTATACCAATCAGGCAGCAAAAGTGGTCGAGGACGGACAGATGCTCGTCCTGCCCAACGGCAAGAGCGGGCGCTTGCGGGTGCGCGTCCCCGAAGCGGTGCAGTTTCCCGGCAGGTTGATTGAGGTGCAGTTGGCCTACGGCAAGGTGAGAGTCGTGTGCGAACTCCCCGATGAATCGCGCTCGGCGGAAACCACCGTCGGTGTGGATTTGGGCGTCAACACCCTGATTGCTGCGACCGACGGCGAAAAAGCGGTGTTGGTGAGCGGTCGGGAGATGAAAGCCACCGTCCAGTGGCGCAACAAACGGCTCGCCAGCTTGGTCAGCAAGCAGTCGAGACACCAGCGAGGCTCACGTCGGCACAAGCGTTTGCAGCGCCGGAAATACAGGCTGCTGGACAAAGCTCACCACCGTATTAGAGATGGAATCCACAAAGCCACCCACATCGTCCGCACGGAATTTCCAAAAGCAGCGGTGTACGTCGGTAAGCCGTTCAACAGTGCAGCGCAAAAAGTGGGGCGTGTCACAGCACAACAGGTTTCGAGCGCCAGCAACGCCAAAATCATCAAGCAGTTGGACTACAAAACGTCGGGCGCGATTCAGGTGTCCGAACATTATTCCTCACAGACGTGTCCCGTATGTGGGGGGCGGCAGAAATGCCGCAGAACCTACAGCTGCCGACAATGCGGCTGTAGCGCGCCCCGTGATGTGGTGGGCGCTGTCAACATTTTGAGCATCGGGAAACACGGTCATCTGGTTCAAGGCGTTCAACTCCCAACTCAAGTCAAGTATCGGCGGCTCGATCGCCGTAGTTCCGGCGGACACCCGGCAAGTAGCTCGAATGGCGCAAGCCCGACGAGAAGCTCCCGCCTTTAGGCGTGGGGAGTGTCACAAAATATGCCAGATGTCCATCATCCCCCACCAGACTGAGGTTCACGGTCGTGCAGCGGTGTATCATAGTGTGATGGGGGGACAAACGGGAGCGCGCCCCGCGAGGCCGCCCGCCAACCTCACTTTGACACCCAAGGGGGAACCATGAAAATCCTCGTTACTGGCGGCGCTGGCTACATCGGCAGCCACGTCGTCTACCGCTTGATTGAACAGGGACACACCGCCGTTGTGTTTGACAACCTCGTCGCCGGACATCAACAGGCCGTTCATCCATCAGCCACCTTCATACAGGGCGACCTGCTCGACACCAACGCCATCCGCGACCTGTTCGAGGACCACGCGCCGTTCAGCGGAATCATGCACTTCGCCAGCCATATCCAAGTTGGTGAGAGCATGAGGGAGCCGTTCAAGTACCTCCGAGACAACGTACAGGCCATGACCAACCTGTTGGAGGTCGCCACCGAGCAGGGGGTCGGGCGCTTCATCCTGTCCTCAACGGCCAACCTGTATGACCACCCGACCCGCGTCCCCATCCCAGAAGATGAGCCGCTGATTCCCGGTAGCGTGTACGGCGAGACCAAGTTTATGGGCGAGCGCCTGCTGATGTGGATGGAAAAAATCTACGGGCTGCGCCACGCCTGCCTGCGCTACTTCAACGCCAGCGGTGCACACCCCGACGGCATCATCGGGGAAGACCACCGCCCCGAAACCCACCTCATCCCGCTGATTCTACAGGTCGCGCTCGGCCAGCGCCCGCACATCGACGTGTTTGGGACAGACTATGACACGCCCGACGGGACGTGCATCCGCGATTATGTACATGTGATGGATTTGGCCGACGCGCATATCTTGGCACTGGAAGCGCTGGCCGACGGGCGCAGCCGGACGTACAACCTCGGCAGTGGGGAGGGGTATTCGGTCTTGGAGGTCATCGAGACCGCCCGCCGCGTGACCGGCCACCCCATCCCGGTGCAGACCGGGCCGCGCCGCGCCGGAGACCTCGCCCGCTTGGTGGCCGACAGCAGCAAAATCAAGGCAGAACTGGGGTGGAAGCCCAAATACGGCGACCTACAATCCATCGTCGAGACGGCGTGGCGCTGGCATCAGTCCCACCCGCAGGGGTACGGCGAATAGCGGTTTTTCGTGTGGGGCGGCGGTGGTCAGCCGCTGCCCTGCATTGGATATTTTGGGCGACGGTATTATTACCCAGTAGAATTTTTTTTACGGCGCAGTAGTTTCTATATCCAATTTCAACGGGGCAGGCGTGGGGATTGAAATATTCCCCTCACCCGTATCGATATAGGTCGCCATAATGTCTACCGAATGGTTGGCGCTGTGATGGGCGCTGTTGTGGTAGAGCGCACCAGAGCGCGCATCCAGCGAGATAATGATACTATCGAACTTTTCTTCAGCGGAAAAACTGCCAAACATCCGCAGTTCTGGAATATCCCCTTTGAACTGCGCGACAAACATCGGGGCTTCACGCGCTGACAGACCACCGTCACCCCCACCGCCCAGCATCGTGAACAATGATCCACGGGTCATGAGCGTGTATTTCATCTCCCGAATAGAGGTCATTCCCAGGCTCTCGGCAGCCCGCGTCGCCAAGTCCGTCAGCTCGGACTCGGACAGCATTTCGTCGGTGAAAGCCAACCTCGAAGCGGCGGTGGTGAGGGTGGAAACGATGACCACCCCTAGCGTCAGGATGGTAACAGCTATCATGAGTATGAGAAATTTTGGGGAAGCACGCATTTACAATCTCCTACCTAATTGTAAATGACATGATAACACTGGATAGCTGTGGTCGCTAAAATAGTAGATTGATCGTTGGGTGAGTATCGTTGGGGATTATTGGTAGTCCAAACCTCAACTTCAGCTACTGAGCGATGAAAGAATGGTTGTTGGCCAGCGATCAAGTCTACGCGTACTACCTCAACCGAAGCCAACAACCCTACCGATTAAGAATTATCCTAAAACTGGTCAATCAAAATGGGGTTGCCGTCGGGATCAACGAGGGTCGCATGGGCGGGGCCGGTTGTTGTCTCGTCTGCTTCGGTAGTCAACGCCACCCCTGCCTCCTTGAGCGTTTTCTGGATGGAGCGCACATCGGCGGGGTGGAAGGTCAATAAGTTCTGCTCGAACATGCCCTGAAACAGCCCGATTTTGGTCTCGCCGTTGCGCAGCATCAGCCAGTTTTCTTCTTCTTTACCATCAAATACGCTAAAACCCAACTTCTCGTAGAATGCCCGCGATGCCTTGAGGTCTTTAACGTTGAGCGCGATGTAGAACGTACCAAGTTCCATGCTGCACACCCCTTTCATTTCTATCTGGTAATTAGAACAAACGTACATGAATTTTTATGGATTGTCAATCACCCCTATATAACAAAAAAACCGCCCCAACCCATCAACATGGGCGGGGCGGTATGAAGAATATTTTGAGCGTGTGAGCTACTCGCCCAGCGCGACCGCCGGACCCGCCAAGCCCGCTACCAGCGCCACGCACGCTTCGACATCAGCGACGCTGACGGTTTCACTGGTGGTGTGGACGAACCGGCACGGGATGCTGATGCACCCGCTGGGGACGCCAGAGCGCGACGACTGAAAGCGCGATGCGTCGGTGGTGCCACCCGCCAACAGTTCAAGCTGATAGGGAATGCCGTCGGCCTCGGCGCGGTTGGTCATCCAGTCGATGACCGCCTTGGGGACGACCAAACCGGGGTCATGCACCTTGATGGCCGCGCCCGCGCCCAACTTGACCGCCATGCGGCTGTTGCGGGGCAAGTCGCCAGTGTCGGTCACATCGAGGGCGACCGCGACCTGCGGGTCAACGCCGAAAGCGGCTGCGCCCGCGCCGCGCAGACCGACTTCTTCTTGCACGGTGAAGACGAAATAGACCTCATTTTCGGTCTGCTTGTTCAGACGTTTGATGGCCTCAATCATCACCACACAGCCGATGCGGTCGTCCATCGCTTTGGCGGTGGCGTAGCCGTTTTGGAACAGCACATCGCGCCAGAACGAGACCGGCGTCCCGATGCTGACCTGTTTGCCCAGCGTGTCGATATAAAAATCGTCGATGGTGCGGTCGGGCTTGCGCGCCTCGTTTGCCCACACCACGCCAAAATCACCGTCCTCGAAACGCACCCGTGTCCCCGGCAGGATGCCCTTAATCAGGCCGCCGATGTCTGCGATGCGCGCCATGCCGCTGGACGGCTCGATAAACGTCACCATCGCGCCGATTTCGTCCATGTGGGCGGCGAACAGCACCCGCGTCCCGCCGCTGCCGACCCGACAAATCAGGTTGCCGATGCCGTCCACGCGGATTTCGTCCACGTAGGGCGCGACTTCCGCCTCAATCAGCTTGCGGACGTGATGCTCGTAGCCGGACGGCCCCCAAGCCTCGCACAGGGTCTTGATAAGGTTTTCCATGATTAAAATACCACCGTTTTGTTGTTATAGACGAGTACGCGGTTGTTGAGGTGCGACCAGACGGCCTCGGCCAGCACCAGTTTTTCGACATCCTGCCCTTTCCGCACGAGGTCGGCCACGCTGTCGCGGTGGTTCACCGCCAGCACGTCCTGCGCGATGATGGGGCCAGCGTCCAACTCCTCGGTGACGTAGTGGCTGGTTGCGCCAATCAGCTTGACACCGCGGGCGTAGGCGGCATGGTAGGGCTTCGCGCCTGCGAAGGCAGGCAGGAACGAGTGATGGATGTTAATCACTCGGTTGTGGAATTCGCTAATCAACGCGCCGGTGACAATCTGCATATAGCGCGCCAGCACCACGAGGTCCACTTTGTGCTGCTTGAGCAGCGCAATTTGGGCGGCTTCCTGCTCGGCCTTGTTGTCCGGCGTAATCTTGAACACATGGAACGGGATGCCAAACGACTCCGCGACCGGGCGCAGGGTGTCGTGGTTGCTAATCATCAGCGGAATTTGGACTTTCCACTCGCCGGACTGCACTCGACCGAGGATGTCGTAGAGGCAGTGGGATTGTTTGCTGACGAACAGCGCCATACGCGGCACATCGTCGCTGAAATGGAGCGACCACGCCATGCCAAAGCGCCGTGCGATGGTCAAATCAAAGGCCGTGCCGATGGCCTCGCGCTCTAGGACAAACCCGGCGAGGTCCCACTCGACGCGCATGAAAAACGCGCTGGCCTCGGCGTCTACGTGTTGGTCAAGCTGAAGAATGTTGCCGCCCTGTTCAAAGATGAAGCGGGTGACGGCGGAGACCAGCCCCTTTTGGTCGGGGCAGGAAATGAGCAGGATGGCCGAATGGGAGGCACTCATGGGTCGTTAGGTCGGCTCCTGCTTGAGGCGCATATACGCGCCGCGCCAAAGTGATTCATCGCGGGTAAATTTCGTCACGGTCACTTCAGAGAACTTGGGCATCAGCTTGACGAGGAACATGGGCAGCACAGCCCAATCCTCGCGCCGGATGAGCTGGCGCAGCTCGTCCGAGGTGCTGCCCGCCCACATCCAGCGGGCGCGGAACTCCTCGGCCTTCATCCAATAATCGCGCTTCTCCCATGCCTTGGCCGATTCCTCGATGCCCTCGTCCACCTCGCGTAGGGTGTAGACCAACTGCGCCAGCATGTCCTTGGCCTCATCGGTGATGGTGGTTTGCAGCATCAGGTGGCGCAGCAGTTCCGCGCCGTCGCGCATCAGGGCATTGCGGCGCTTGCCGGGGTCATTGGTGTTGACGACACGTCCCATGGGTCGTTGGTTCCTTGTGGTGGGTTATCAATCAGAAACGCCCCGCGCTAGGCGAGGCGCAGCCCCTTATAGACCCGCGTGCCGGACAGCAGGCGGTGGATGTTTTGGGCGTCGTGGCCGGTGATGTCGGCCAGCTCACGCGGGGAGAGGGGCGTGTTGTCGTTACGGATGAACACGCGGAACAGGCAGTCCACGACCGCAATATCGCGGTTGATGAAGCCTTCGGCTTCGGCGGCCTGCCGCAGCGCGAGGCGCAGCGCGTCGAGGCGTGTGACCTCGCCGGTCGCTGGGTCGATGAAGTCCATCTCGACGCCCTCGCCCGCCGCCGTCACGCGGTCGCGCACGTCGGACGGCAGATGGGTCAGCAGGTAAATCCGCAGGTCTTCCCCCGGCGTGTTGGCGAACCACTCGTAGTCGATGTGGTACTTGCTGTCGAGCGTCGGTTTGAGCAGGCGGCTTGAGGCCGGTGGGGGCGTGGGGGAAGACATGGTGGGACTCGTTTCTTGGCTAAGGTTTAGTTAAACGTCGCTCAGTTTCCAGTACACACCGGCCACGTCCTCAAAGTCAGGGTTGGCATTGAGCGTCGCCATCAGCAGCCCCGGCGGGGTGCGACGCAGCACGTTGACCGCCGCGTAGATGGTCTTGATGTGCGCGACGTTCTGCGGGCTGAGGCGGGCCAGCGGCGGGATGAGCGCTTTGAGGATGGCGGCGAGGGTGCGGCGCGATTGGGTCATGCTCTGCGCCAGCGCCTCGACCGGCTGGAGTTCATCAATGCCCAGCAGCATCAGGTCATCATATGAGACCCCGATGGGGCGGGTGGTCAGCTCAAAGGCGAGCTGGGTATCGCGCACCGACATGATGGGCAGGTACTCGGTACGCGCCTTGTGCGACGGGAAATCAACCACGATGTGGCCGGCCTCCTTGCCGCGCTTGATGGTCATCAGCGCACCCAGCGGGAGCTTGTGTTTGGTGTAGAAGGCGCTCAGGCCGAACACGTAGCCCTCGTTGTGGACGACCCAACCGTTGAAGGTCTGGCCGTCCTTAGCGTCCACCAGCGTGATGCTGATGCGCGGGGCGCGGCGGGCGGTTGGGAAGATGGCGCGGGTCTGGCTGTTGAGCGGGAACGTCCCGGCGCGGCGGTGCGGATAAATCAGGCGCACGGTCGCCTCAGTCACGTTTTGGATGGGCAGGTTGGACAGCTCATCATCGACCTCGGTCTCGAATGATTCACCCTCTGGTCCGACCAAGCGGGCGTCATACTCGACGGGGGTATAGCGCAGGAAGGCGGGCTTATCGCGCACCTCCGCTGGTTCCATGCGCTTGAGGAACCACAGCACCTCACCCGCCGGACCGACTTCATCGAAGCGCTCGTCATTGACCAGCGCGAAGTTGAGCGAGAACTCTTGAAGCTCGGTCGGGGAGTTGCCCAGCCCACCAATCTGTTCGAGGATTTCAGGGGTGGTCAGCGGGCCGCCGTCGGCCAGTTCCAGCACGGCGTCAGCGAGATTGATGTGGCCGACGTTCACGTCCATCATCAGCTCACGGGGGAACCACTTGCCCCCCAGCCGCACGAGGTCTTTACGGGCATTGAGCGACTCCTCAAGCTGGGCGAAGATGGCCTCGCCGTGCTGTGCCAGAAGGTCGTCCACGCTGACCGGCGTGCCGCCGGGCGGGATGAATTCGCCGCCGTCGTTCAGGGCGTGCGGCGCGGTCAGTTCGGTGGCGAACTCACGGGTGGCCTCGTCGTCAAACTCGACCTGTGCCACGCGGTACGTGCCGTAGGACGGGTTATCGCCCTCGCGCAGGCCGACCACGGTGGCGGTGGCATAGTCCAGCGCCGGGAAGACCAGCTTCTGGCCGGTCTGGTAGGCCGAGGCGGGGTTATAGGCGGCGACATCGCGGTAGCGGTCGGCCAACGCCTGCGCGTCAACCTCTGCTCGCTGGTCGAGGATGAGGCGGGCAAGGTCGGCGGTGCTGAGGGGCATTTCGCGCTCCAACAGCACGGTAATCAGCATGTCGATGTCATCAGGGGTGGGCGAGAGGCTGCCCGCGTAGGGGGTGGTGGAAGACAAAACAGGGGTTCTCCGTGTCACGGTGGGCGGAGCGGGGTGGGGCGCGCAGGCCAGTAAGCCTGCAATTGAAAAGGCCGTTAGACCGTGTAAAATAGGGTCGGCGGCAACAGCCCACACTGCCGGGATTATACCGGAGAGCGCCCCCACCTATCAAGCCGTGATGGTTCTCTGTGTGCGGTGGCCGCGTCACCCTACCCCCCACGCACCCCCACCTGATGGATGGGCGTGCGAAAGCGATTACCCGAACGCAGTGCTGCTGCGTCAGACTTTTAACCAGAGGAAACAGCAACAATGGCTACCAAACGTACCTACCAGCCGAAGATTCGTCGGCGCGTGCGCGTCCACGGTTTCCGCGAGCGCATGATGACCCGCACCGGGCGCAACGTCCTCAAGGCGCGCCGCCTGAAGGGCCGCCACCAGCTCACGGTCAAGGCTCCGCACGTCAAGAAGGTGAACTGGAACGGGACCAAGGGCAACCGCTACAAGGGCGACCGCCAGTAGTGCGGCGGCCAACACCGCATGGGGCTGCCACGTCCGCTGCGTCTGGCGCGGCCTGAAGATTTCGCCCGCGTCCGTCAGACGGGGCAGACCTTCCGTGGCCGCCTGATGCTGGTCAACGCCGCCCCTAACGGCCTCAGCCACAACCGTTACGGGCTGGTCACGGGTAAGCGGCTGGGGGGCGCGGTCGTCCGCAACCGCACCCGCCGCCTGCTGCGCGAGGCCATCCGCCACGCCCACCCAGCGCTGCGCCCCGGTTGGGACATCATTGTCGTCCCACACCCGCCCCTCGTCGGGCAGCCCCTCACCACCATCGCCCATGCGTTCGACAGCCTCGCCCGACAAGCCGGGCTGGTTGAGTTGATAGAAGGAGGCCAGCCGTGAAAGCGTTGGTGCTTGCCGCCCTCCGTTTCTACAAGCGCCGCATCTCCCCCAGCCTGCCGCCGTCGTGCCGGTTCACCCCGACCTGTTCGGAGTACATGATGGAGGCGGTGGAGGTGCATGGTGTGGTACGCGGGGTCTGGATGGGGACACGGCGGATTCTCCGCTGCAACCCGTTCACACCACCCGGCCACGATCCCGTCCCCCCAAAGAAAGAGCGTCCCGCAACATGACCCGCTTCACCCTCCCGCGCCGCGTGGCTGTGACCATGGCGCTTTTTGTATTGACCGCGTTTATCACCGGCTGTGCTGCCACACGTTTAGGTGTGAGCTGGGCGTCGGTGTCGCTGGTCGGTGAGCAGGAGAATATCCTGCTGGCCTACAACAATTTTGTCGTCCAAATTGACCCACGTGACGGCAGCCCCGTCCAACTGCGCGACGAGGCCGGTAACATCCGCGTCGTGCCAGAGACCGGCGAGCCGCGCACATGGAACCTTCAGGCTGAGGGCAGCCCTCAGCAATTCTACAGCGCCCCGCTGCCTTTGCGTGACGGCAAGCTGTGGTTCGCCAACTATGACCGCCGCTTGACCGAGGTAGACTTGTTGGCTGCCCGCATCGACAATCCGGCTGGTATCCCGTTGGCCGACCGGGCGGTGGCCGACCCCATCATCGACGAAGACACCCTCTACGTCGCTTATGCGGCTGGCGACCTACAGGCGCTCGACCTCGACAGCCCGTCGGTGGTGCTGTGGACGTTCGAGACCGAAAGCGGTATCTGGTCGGAGCCGCTGCTGCTGGACGGCGTGCTGTACTTCGGCTCGATGGACCACAACCTCTATGCCGTCGATTCTCGCACTGGGGAGGAACTCTGGCGTGTGGACCTCGGCGGAGCAGTAGCTGCTACCCCGGCGCTGGATGACGGTTCACTGTACATCGGCAGCTTTGACCGCCGCGTGTTCAAGGTCTCGCTGGACGGGGAAATCCTCGCCGAGCGCGCCGTGGACGACTGGGTGTGGGGCGCGCCAGTGGTGCGCGACGGCATGGTCTACGCCGCC
>JALONW010000101.1 GCA_025454725.1 Anaerolineae bacterium | reverse complement strand
GCTCGCCCGCATGGTGCGTCTGATTGAGGATTCGCAGCGCAACCGCGCTCCGACCCAGCGCGCCATTGACCAATTCGCCAAGTGGTATACCCCGGCGGTAGTCGTGCTGGCCTCAGCCGTCGCACTCCTGCCGCCTTTGTTGTTTGGCGCGCCATTTCTGGATACCCCTAGCGAATCCGGCTGGTTGTACCGGGCGCTGGCAATCCTCGTCATCGCCTGCCCGTGTGCGCTGGTCTTGGGCGCACCCATCACCATCATCAGCGGGCTGACGGCACTGGCGCGGCGCGGGGTTTTGGTCAAGGGCGGCGCACATCTCGAAGCGCTGGCGCAGGCTCAGGTCGTCGCGTTCGACAAGACCGGCACGCTCACCCGCGGTCAGCCGACCGTGCATCTATCGCGGGCGCTGGACTGCGCCAACGCCGACGGCTGCGCCCGCTGTGAGGATGTCTTGGCAGTCGCCGCCTCCGTCGAAGGACAGAGCGCCCACCCACTGGCGCAGGCAGTCGTCCGCGCCGCTGAATCGCATGGTCTCGCCCGCGCCTATCCCCCCGCCGAACAGGTCGAACAAATCGCCGGGCTGGGCGTGCGGGGTCTGGTCAACGGCAGGCCGGTCACACTAGGCGCGCACCGCCTATTCGACGCCGAATACCCACATGACGCGGGGCTGTGCGCGCAGATTGACTCAGTCGAAGCGGCGGGACAGACGGCCGTCCTATTGGCCGATGGCGGCGTGGTGCGCGGCTACCTCGCGCTATCTGATACACCGAGACCCGAATCAGCTGCAGTGGTGCGGGAACTCCACACGCTCGGTCTGACCACCGCCATGCTGACCGGCGACAACCCCGCCGCCGCGCACGCAATCGGTGAATTGGTCGGGGTGCGCGAGGTGCGCGCCCATCTGCTGCCCGCTGACAAAGTCGCAGCGGTGCAGGAATTGGGCGCGGCCCACGGTCGCGTCATGATGGTCGGTGACGGGGTGAATGATGCGCCCGCGCTGGCAGCGGCCTCAGTCGGGGTGGCGATGGGCGGGGCGGCCAGCGCTCAAGCCATGGAGACCGCCGACATCGTGTTAATGGGCGACGGGCTGACCGGGCTGCCCGGCGCGGTTAAGTTAGCGCGCTGGGTGCGCCGGTTGGTCTTCCAAAACGCAGGATTGGCGCTGGTGATTAAACTGGTTTTCGTCGCGCTAGCCATCGAGGGCAGCAGCAGCTTATGGGCGGCAGTGTTCGCCGATGTCGGTGTGGCGCTGCTAATCGGCCTGAACGGGATGCGCCCGCTGCGCGGCTAAACCGGCTGCTGCCAAACATGGCAGTTTGGGAAGGCCGCCGCCGCGCCAAACCAGCGCATCAGGAGCTGCATCGGACGCTCCATCTGCTGCGGCTGGCGGTCGGCATCGTAGAGCGTCCCCCCCTCGATTTGCCAGCCGTGATCCAGCACCAAAACATCGCGGTTCCACGCCGCAGACTTGGACTCGACGAACAGGGCGCTTGGTGACATCGCGCCGGGCGCATGGTAGACCAATAGCGTGCGCCCAGCAAACGGAACCAGCGCCTTATTGTCCGAGTTGCCCAATGACTCTAATGGATAAAAAGAGCGCTCACTGCCAGACCAGACCAACAGCCCCAATTCGAAGCGCGGGCGGCGCTGGTCATCGGTCTGCACACTGGAAAGGATACCCGCCTCGACCAGCTCTGGACGCGCGCGCATCTTCTCCATCGACCGAGAGAGCTTCTGCTGTTCTGGGGTCAGGTCGGTCGTCCACAAGATGGTTTCGGGGTCATACACCAGCGCCTCAGCAGCGGTCAAGTGACGGGTGACAGTCTTGCCTTGCAATTTCTTCCCTGCGCTGGGGCCGTACAGACATTCGCCGGTGATGTGCTGCCAATAGGAACCGGTCTCGGCGTCCCAGATCATCAGCATCCCCTCGTATGCCCCGCGTCGCTGGAAGTGGAGAGTCTGGCCGTCCACTCGCGCATCGAACAACATGCCGGTGTTGCAGGCATTGCAGAAGGTCATCACCCACGGGTCGCCGTCCAGCCCAACGCCTTCGATGACGTTGTAGCACAGCACGACGCGCATCGGGATAACGTGCAGCCGAGCGTTCCATGTCACGCCCAACAGGTGGTCTTCTGGGGCAAGTGATTGTTCAGTCAGAGCGCTGTAAAGCAAACTCCCTTGAGCAACCTGTAAGGACGCTGGATACAAGCTGGAATCGAGGTAATCGTCTAAGACGGCGATGCTAAGGTTAAATGGAGCAGGAGCAGTGTGTTCCACGTCAAAGAACCCTCCCAAACTCACCTGAATGGGACAAGAAAATTATCCCCAGCAATATAATACGTCAGGAAGGTGGTGTGCAGACGTCGGGAAAAACGCCTAACCCGGTTGCTCGACTGGCGCGGGGAAACGCTGCTTAAAGGTGAAAGCGGTCGGGGTCGGGCCGTGTTCGGTCAGGTGGTCAAGACGCGCTTTCGCCTCCTCAATGGTCGGCTGATGCCCTGCCGGAACCCACCATAGCACCATCATCGGCGTATCTATTTTGTGGAACCACTCGACGCGGCGGCGGAAGAAATCGGTGTGGCCGCTGTAGTAGGTGTAGTTATACAGCGCATTCACGCTCTCCCAAACCGAAATGTTGACGATGATGTGTGGGTCATCGTAGGGGCGCAGTTCGGTGGCGTTGCCGCCGCTTTCGATGAAGCGCCAGATGAAACCGGGCGACTGCTCGGCCAGCGCGTTAATCTTAACGAGGTTGTCCATGAATTCAGCCATAATCGGGTCATCGCTCGGCGCAAGCATCCGCGCAATGTTCAACTCAGCGAGGTGATACATGGGTGGCGTTCTCCGTTGCTACAGGTGCGGTGTGTGGGGTGGCGACACCATTGTAACCCGACCCGCAATCGCCTGCACAACGGTGACGGCGGTGTTCGGGATGGGCGGATGGCTGGCGGGCGACGTATAAGTTTCAGGGAAGAGATGTGCCAGCAGCACGCGGATGGTCGTCCCGTGTGTAAAGATGGCGACATGCTGACCGCGCCCATCAGCGAGGATTTCGTTAAACACCTCGGCCACGCGGGTTTGAAGCTGACGACGCGACTCACCTTCCGGGAAAACCTGCCCGTACCAGTCCGTTTCTAGCCCAGCGATGATGTCCGGGTGTTCGATGTGCATCTGTGGCCACGTCTTGCCTTCCAACAGCCCAGCGTGGAACTCGCGCCAGCGCCAATCCGCCTCGACGGTCAGGCTGGGGTGGGCGCTGATGGCAATCTGGGCGGTCTCGTGGGCGCGGCTCAGGCTGGACGCAATCACCCGGTCGAGTGGGACGGTGCGGAAATAGTCAATCAGGCCGCTGGCTTGGCGGCGTCCGAGGTCGTTCAGCGGGATGTCGGTCTGGCCTTGCCAACGCCCGGCGGCATTCCAGTCGGTCTCACCGTGCCGGACGATATAGAACATGCGGTGGGTCATGTGCGAGTCTGTTCCTTTGGAGTCTCTATAAATTCAGCGAATCACGAAACAAGCGTGATTCGGGGTTGCAAGTGCTGAGTGATGAGTGATGAGTTTAAAATCCAACGGCAAGCGCCTAGAAGTAGCCCCGTAGTGTATTTTCAGCGGGCGGGCAAGCCTCGCCCCTACACCAATTTTTCGTCTTGACGACATGAAACCAATGGGTCGAACGACCGTTTAGGCTGTAGGGGCGCAGCGCGCTGCGCCCTCCTACCGCATTTCACCAAATCTTTTCGTATATGGCGTATTTGCAAACGCCCTCTCATCACTCATCACTTTCCCCTTATCACTTACCCCCTAAGGGATAGCCCAGCGGATGACCGTGCCGTCAAAGCTGCCGCTGTACAGCGAGAGACCGTCACGGGTGAAGCCGACGCTGTAGACAGTCGAGGTATGACCTTCCAGCCGGGCGAGGCTCTCCTCCCCCGCCGCCGCGCCGACCGCCCACACGCGCACAATCCCGGTCTCGCGGGTGGTCGTCGAACCAGTCACCAGCAGCGCCCCGTCTGGGCTGAACCCGACGGCGTAGAACATCTCACCATCCTGCACCAGTTCCCCGCCCGCGCTACCGTCCAGCGTACTCCAAAATCTCACGCTTCCGTCTTGGCTGGCGCTGGCAAGCAGCGCCCCGTCGGGGCTGATGGCGACGGAGTTAATCTCGGCGGTATGACCAACAAAACTGAGCAGCGACTCACCGGTCTCCGCGTTCCACAAACGCAGGCCGCCGCCCTCTCCCCCAGCCACCAGCGACGCGCCGCCGGGCGTGAAGGCCAGCGTGAACACGCGCCCAAAGCCACTCTCAATCGTCTGAATCGCCTCACCCGATGCCATATCCCACAACCGGATGAACCCATCCTGCCCGCCAGAGGCGACCGTCAGTCCATCGGGACTGAAAACCACTGACAGCACCGGCGAGCCGTGTTCGCCGACGGTGGCAATATTTTCGCCGGTGACGGCATCCCACACGCGCACCCGCCCGTTGGACTCACCCGTCACGAACTGGGTGGCGTCACTGCTCAAGGCAAGCGCCATCCCACCGCCGGTCAGCCGGACGACCTCCTCAGACGCTGCCGCTACATCCCACAGCCGTGCATCGCCCCGGCTCTCGACCCCCACAAAGCGCTCACCGCCCAACGAGGCCGCAGCCCCCGCCAGCGGACGGCCATAATCCCGCAAAATAGCGTAGTTGGTCCCGTTGCTGGCGTTGAACATGCGGACCGAATCGCCCAGTGCGGCGGTGGTCATATATTGGCCGTCCGGGCTGTAGACCAACCGGCTGGGGATGGCCGCTAGGGTGCGGATGAGCAGGCCGCTTGCGCCAGTGGTCGTGTCCCACGTGCGGAGCGTGCCGTCCTCGCTGGCTGTAGCGACACTCAGGCCGTCTGGGCTGAAAGCAATCACACCGACCCAGTTCAAGTGGCCGGACAGTGCGCGCTCTTCGCGCGCGGTAATCACGTTCCAGACACGGGCAGTGTTGTCAAAACTGGCCGTGCCGAGTCGCGTCCCGTCTGGGCTGAAGGCCACATCCATCACCGCCGCGCTGTGGCCGACGTACACGGCCAGCTGTTCGCCGTTGCTGGCGTTCCAGAGCTGGGCGGTGGTGTCGGTCGTGCCGGTGGCGACGTTGGCGCTGTTGGGGCTGAACGCCACCGATGTGACCGGCCCCGGCGCTTGCAGTGTCTGGCGAAGTACACCGCCGCTGTCCCAAATACGGGCTGTCCCGTCAAAACTGCCGGTCGCAATCAAGCGACCATCGGGCGAGTAGGCCACCTCGGTGATGTAGCCGGTATGTCCCAGCAGCGACGAGCGCTCTGAACCACTGGCAAAGTCAATCAGGTGGACGACACCCCGACTATCGCCCAGCGCCATCACACGGCCATTTGGGGAGAGCGCCAGCGCGGTCGGAGTATAGGTCGCACGGATGAAGCGCGGCGCTGCCGACATATCGGTCGGATTATACACCCATGCCCCCACCGACGACGCCACCACCATCACTGAGCCGTCTGCCGAAAACGCGACATCGCGGGCGCTGCCCCGACCTAACCGAACCGACTCACGCAGGCCGGACACGTTCTCTGGGGTGATGACCGCCGCCGACTGCGCGACCACAGGTAAGATAAAGCCAAAGAATAATAGGAAAACGCCCAAGCGACGCATCTTGTCCACCCCTCCCAATAACACCATCGCGCACCCCGCCCCACTGGGCAGGATGTGCTGGGTAGCCCCGGCTGTTCTCAATCTCAGGAGCGCCCATTTTAACATACCACGGGGTCTGAGACGAAAACCAAAAGGAAGCCAACAGTGCTAAAGGGAATATGGACGAGTCTAGTGGATTAGCGCACCCAGAACGGGTCGCTGAGGTACTTGTAGGCGTTGTCGGGGAACAGCGTGACGACCACGCCCGGCTCGCCGCGCTCGGCCAGCGATTCGGCCACCTTGAGCGACCCGGCCATTGCCGCCGCCGCGCTGATGCCGACCAGATAACCTTCTTCGCGGGCGAGACGCTTTGCCATCGCGTGTGATTCCTCGGTGGTGACGCCAAAATCATGGTTGGCGAAGTCGATGTCGTAGATTCCCGGCACAATCGCCGACGCCATATGCTTCCAGCCCTCGACGCCGTGGAACGGACTGTCCGGCTGGAGCGAAATGACCTCGATGTCCGGGTTGATGGCCTTTAGGCCGCGCCCCGTCCCCATCATCGTGCCGCTCGTCCCCAGCCCGGCGACGAAATGGGTAATCTTGCCAGCGGTCTGCGCCCAGATTTCCGGCGCGGTGGTGTGGAAGTGTGCCTGCCAGTTGGCCGGGTTGTTATACTGGTCCGCGTAGAAGTAGCGCTCAGGGTGGGCGGCAAGTTCAGCGCGCGCGGCGCGGATGGCTCCGTCGCTGCCCTCCAGCGGGTCGGTCAAAACCAGTTCCGCGCCGTAAGCCTTCAGGATGGCAATGCGCTCTGGACTGGCGTTGGCGGGCAGGAACAGCTTGACCCGGAAGCCTTTGGCCGCGCCCAACATCGCATAGGCGATGCCGGTATTGCCGCTGGTGCTGTCCATCAGGATTTTGTCAGGCGTCAGTTTGCCGCTGTCGAGCGCGGCGCGCACGATGAACAGCGCGGCGCGGTCCTTCACGCTCCCGCCGGGGTTGGCCCACTCCGCTTTGGCATAGACCTGCACATCTTCCGGCAGGTGTGCCGTCACGCGGGTAAAACCCAGCATCGGGGTGTTGCCAATCTGCGCTTCCAACTTGCGGACACGCGGCTCATCGACGAGGTAAGGGGTTTGCTGTAAGGCGACCATGTTATGGGGTAATCCTTTGGCGCTAGAAGTGGGGTCAGGGTTTAGGGTGAAACGAAAACGCGGGATGTCCTTTGAGGGGACATCCCGCGTGTGTTGTGTGTTTGTCTTCTCTCAGCACACCGACCGAGGTCGGGGCGCTTTATGGTCTGTCAACATGCAAAGCGCCGCCTGCCTACGCGGAAAATTCCCCGTATGGTAGGTTGCGACAACAAAGTGCGAGCATGTTGCATACTCCTTATAGGGGTGTCAGAACTCAACCCCACTCATTACTTCTAAGTCTATCCCCCCCGACGGCGGATGTCAACCATCCTCAGCGTTTTCTTAGGGGAAATTTGTATAAGGCTGGGTTGTTGTTCATTTAGCCCTGCCGTGACCAGACCGACCGACTAAACGGGTCGGCCTCGACCTCGTCGCCCAACAGCCGGGCAGTCTCGCTGTCGATGACCAAGCGCAGGGCGCGAAAACGCTGGCGGTGCGCCCAATCGCGTACAGCGGTGAGCAAAACACCGGTCAGCGGGCGCGCCGACCACGCCCAGATGTCCAGCGTGCGCGGGTCGTGGGGGACAGGCTGCACGCACAGCAGCATCTCTTGGCCGGAGGCGGTCAGCCTCACCCGCTGGATGCTGCGCTCGGCCAACTGAGGGATGACCTCCCAAATCGAGACCCACACCGACTCCCACAGCATCGACGCCGACTCGATGCGACCGACCGGCATCTGCCATCCCTCGATTTGGCCAACGCCGCTGCTGGTGTGTTCATTGACCTGATAGAAACCCTGTCCGGCCTTGGTTGGCACGACATGACGGCGCACCGAGGCCAGCGCGACAAACCCGCGCTGCCGATAAAATTGGGCGTCATCACCCGTGTCGGAGGCAAGCGCCACGGTTAAGCGCTTGCCCGGCAGGTGCGAGGCGACCTCGGTCGCACGCCGCAGCAGAGAATCGGCAACCTCGTCGGCGTCGGACAGGTCGGGCGCGGTGACGACATGGGCGAGATGCAGGTGCGCGCCAAACGGGTTGGGTTCGTAGCCGGGATAAGCCTCTAGATAGCCGACGATGGTGTTGTCGTGTTCGGCCACCAACGCCAGCCCAACCCCGTGCAGCAGACGCGCCAGCGCAACCGAAGCCGTCTCGATGCTCATCCACGGTCCACCGTGGGTCCAGCGCTCATAAACGGTCAGAGCATCATAGCCGACCGTCTCGACCGCGCCGGAGACGGTCAGGCGCTGCCATGCGGGGATGCGGGCGCGGAACAGGCCGCTGATAGCGGCAGCGTCGTCGAGGATGGCTTGGCGGATGGTTAGCGTCATATGGCCTTTGGGGTTTCTGTGGATAGCTTACGCTCTCTCCCAGATTGTAGCGCACCCACCCCACCGACGCTACGCCGCCGACGATGCGCCGGCCAGCGGTCGGGCGGGGGTAGGGTGGGCGTCAGGCAAGTACACCAACCGCTGGTGTACCCTGTGTGATGTAACGTAAGCGCAGTACCCATCCAACAGAGTCACCGAACCAGACGCACCACTCATCGACCGTTTTGAACGTGATTTTTGAGAGCTTTTAGGCGTCCGCCCAAGCATCGGTCTCATCACCCGCGCTTGGCGAGCCATTCATCACGCAGTATGCCATAAAAATGGAGATCGTGGCGAGCGCCCTCGCGCCAGACCGCGCCGCGCCGCGTCCCCTCATGTGTGAAACCGACCCGTTCATAGGTGCGGATGGCTGGGGCGTTGTAGGCCATCACACTCAGCCCGACGCGGTAGACGCCCAGTTCATCGAAGGCGTAATCGAGCAGCAGGCCGATGGCCTCACCGCCGTAGCCCTGTCCCCGGTAGGCTACATCACCGATGCCGACGGCCATCATCGGCGCAGCATTGGGATACTTGAGGTCGAACAGCGCGATGAACCCAATCCGCACTCCCGCCGGGCGGGTGGCAATCATAAACGACTGCGAATCAGCGTTCTGCTGCGGCGCACGCCCCACCCAACTCTCGAAGGATTCGGCAGACAGCGGGCGGATAGAGTCGTCATCAAGGTTGCGGTAGTAATCGCTGTCGTGCGACCACTGGGCGAACAGGGAGCGGTCTTCAGGCAACTGCGGCACAAGTTCAAGGCGTTCAGATTGGAACAATCGGCGGAACGGGGGCATGGTGTCTGCTTTCGACTGGGTTTAAGATATATCTCCTGATTGTACTTGACCCGTTGTGACCCGTCGCCCCCAGCGGTTGGGGGATATTGGAAAATAAAAAAGCGCGTCCCCTTGCGAGGGCGCACTTTTTTAAATGTAGACAGCGATGCAGTCCTGATTGCTCCGCTATTGGTGCTGCTGTGCCAGCGCCGCGATCTTGGTGAAGGTCTCGGCGTCGCGGACAGCGATGTCAGCCAGAATCTTGCGATCCAGTTCGATCCCAGCCTGCTTGAGGCCGTAGATCAGGCGGCTGTAGCTCAGGCCGTTGATGCGGGCGGCAGCGTTGATGCGGATGATCCACAGTTCACGCATACGGCGGGCGCGCTGGCGGCGGTCACGGTACGAGTAGAAGTAGGACTTGAGGAACGCCTCGTTCGAGCGCTTCCATAAGCGCCCACGCGAGCCGAACTGGCCCTTCACTAACGCACGGATTTTATTGTGGCGACGGCGACGGACGACGCCGGTCTTGGTACGAGCCATGGGTGTTAACCTCGGTTCAACTTAGAGCCGTCGGAGCAAGCCCAGCCGATGCATGAGCCGCCAACCTGACGGGTGAACGGACGACAGAAAAGAGCCTGCTGGTTAGGCAGGCGGGTTGGCCTTGTAGCGCTTGAGATACGGGGCAAGGCGACGGATGCGTTTGATCTGACCCGCACCAATCACCACTTGCGACTTGGAGAGCTGCGCCTTCAAACGCGCACTGCGGCGGCGACGGAAGTGGCTTTTACCCACCTTCGTCCGCATCAGCTTGCCCCCACCCGTCATCTTAATACGCTTGGCGGTTGCCTTGTGTGTCTTGAGTTTATACTTCTTAGCCACGTCGAAATCTCCGCACAGGACTGCGTTGCTTCTCGGATTTATCCCAGCGGGGCCAAGGTCATGGTCATCGTGTTGCCTTCGAGCGTGGCGTTCTGCTCGATCTGCGACACGTCCTTCATCTCTTCCGCGATGCGGATGAGCCGGTTAAGACCAATCTCGGTGTGCAGGTTTTGGCGTCCCCGGAAGCGAATGCTGAAGCGGACTTTGTTGCCCTCTTGCAGCCACTTTCGTGCATCTTCCATCTTGAACCCAAGGTGGTAATCATCGGTGCCGGGGTTCAGGCGTACCTGCTTGACTTCGACGATTTTCTGAGCCTTTTTCGCCTTGCGCTCGCGCCGCTGCTTCTCATACTGGAACTTGCCGAAATCCATGATCCGGCAGACCGGTGGGACAGCAGTCGGGGCAACCTCAACGAGGTCGAGGTCTGCGGTCTCGGCCATTTCCAAGGCGCGCAGGAACGGCACGACGCCCACATTCTCATTGTTTTGGTCAATGAGACGGACTTCGCGCGCACGAATTTGACGGTTGATGCGATATTCCGGGTTGTTAATGGCCTGTCTCTCTTTGCTCTTGGCCGCCTTGCTGAACAAACACTATATCAGAGGCGTAAAAACGAGTCAACGTGGAAGTGTGCTTTTAGGGCGCACAACTTCCCTTATTTTTAACGCAGAGTCGCCACGGTTTGCAAGAAAATGGCCTCCAACAGCGCCGATTCACCTGCCCGACCGATATAACCGACATAGATATCGGGCTGCCCGTCGCGGCTGACGGCCTGTGTCCCCGCCACCACTTCCCCATCAGGGACATCGGCCAATCCCGCCGGGCGCGGCAGCGACTCAGCCGTCAGCGGGCGGTCCGAGACCACCATCAAGGCAGTGTCTTCCGGCTGGACAAACTGGAAGGTATACGGGTCTTCGGCTGGCCCCGCGATGACCCGCCAGCCCAGAGGCGGGACGATACTGTAGCGGTCGGTGTTCAGCCCGGCCTCGGTGATGCTGTAGGATGGGGCGGCGGTGGCTGCAAGCTGGGGTGGCACGTCCTGCGCGCCAACACAGCCGACCAGTGCCAGCGCGAGGTACATCAGAAATAGGTTACGGCGCACGGTTGGGGGCATCGGAGGAAGTCCTCAGCTCATCAAGGCCAGCCGGTTGGTCGCATGAAATCCAGCCCGCCCAGCGCGTGATGCGCCATGCGCTGGCGTCGGACGGGGTGGGGTTCTCGGCGCGAACGTAAATACATACCCCGCTGAAGCCCTGATTGCGCTCAAAGGTGGCGATGGTCTGGATGTCCCACGCCCGCCCGCTGTCCTGCGGAACCGAACGACGGTAGACCACATCCACCAAGCCGCCCCATTCTGCCGGGATATAGCC
>JALONW010000467.1 GCA_025454725.1 Anaerolineae bacterium | reverse complement strand
CCGTCGCTGACCAGCCCGACGAGATGGACGCGCCCGCCACCGGTTTTGGCTTTGCCGATGGCTTCGCCCAAGACCTCGTTTTGGCCGAGGGTAGCGTTCTTAATCGCCATGTTGATGGCCGTGATGTCTTGATAGACAATGCGACCCGCGCCGAGGTTGAGGTGGCCGACTTCGCTGTTGCCCATCTGGTCGGGGGTCAAGCCGACCGCCTCGCCCGACGCCTCGACAATCGAGCGCTCACGGGTCTTGAGCCAATGGTCAAAGTTGGGGGTGGTGGCCTGCGCGACCGCGTTTCCGTGTTCAAACTCCCGGATGCCCCAGCCGTCTAGAATCAGCAGCATGACCTTCTTGGTGTTGTTGTCCGCCATAATATGGCCTCCTTGTGGGTTCCCTAACGCTCACACCCCCATTTGTACCACGCGGCGGCGCTTGTGGCATGGGTCTAGCGGGCGTAGAATGGACTTATGGATAACTCAACAGGCAGAAAAGCGGGCGGGCAAGCCTTGCCCCTACCTATGAATCAATCAAGCCCCTCCCAACCCCTTGCAGACCGCCTCCGCCCACAGACGCTGGACGAGGTGATTGGTCAGCGCCACCTGATTGGTCCTGACAAGCCGCTGACCCGTGCCGTCGAGCGCGGCGCGCTCCATTCGATGATTTTCTGGGGGCCGCCGGGCGTGGGTAAGACCACGCTGGCGCGTATCGTCGCGGCGCAGGCCGGGCGGCGCTTCGTCCAGCTTTCGGCGGTCTCGGCTAACAAAGACGACATCCGCAAAGTGGTCGAGTCGGCCAAAGCGCCCAGTCGCCCGCGTGACCTGTTCAGCGGTGACGCGGACAACGAGGATGCGCCGACCGGGAGTATCGTGTTATTTCTCGATGAAATCCACCGCTTCAACAAGGCGCAGCAAGATTTTCTCTTGCCGTATGTCGAGGACGGCACGCTAACCCTGATTGGTGCAACCACCGAAAACCCATCGTTTGAGGTCAACTCTGCGCTGCTGTCGCGGTCGCAGGTGTTCACCCTCGAAGCGCTGTCGATGGACGATATGCGCACCGTCATCGGGCGCGGCGCGGCGGCGCTGGGAATCACAGTCGAGGATGAGGCGGCGGAATTTTTGGCGAATTATGCCAACGGGGACGCCCGCCAGAGCCTTAACCTATTGGAGGCCGCCCACACACTCTACCCAGACCCAGTATTGACCGCCGACCGGCTGCGGAGCGCGCTGCAATCCAAGCACCTGCGCTATGACCGCGCCAGCGAGGAACATTACAACACGGCCTCAGCCTACATCAAGTCGATGCGGGCGGGGCAGGTGGATGCGGCGCTGTATTACCTTGCGCGGATGGTCGCAGCGGGCGAAGACCCGCTGTTTATCGCCCGCCGGATGGTGATTTTCGCCAGCGAGGACATCGGCATGGCGCAGCCGACCGCGCTGGTGGTCGCCAACGAGGTGTTTAAGGCCTGTGAGGTCATTGGTTACCCCGAATGTCAGATTAACCTCGCGCATGGGACGGTTTATCTGGCGTCGGCGGCCAAAGACCGTTCGGCCTATGAGGCCTATTTCCGCGCCCTAGATGACGTGCATAAACTGGGCAACCTGCCGATTCCGTTCAAAATCCGCAACTCGCCCACCGGTCTGATGAAGGAACTGGGCTACGGCAAGGACTACGAGCTGTACGACGAGGACAGCTATCTGCCGGAGCAAATCCAGAAGCGGCGCTACTACCTCAAGCCGTGAGGCGTTTCGCCCTACTGCGGCAGCGTAAACGAGAAGGTTGAGCCTTCATCGGCGATGCTGTTGATCCAGATGTTGCCGCCGTGTGCCTCGATGATGTGCTTGCAGATGGCTAACCCCAAACCCGTTCCCTGCACCGTGCCAGCGGTGTCGGCCACTCGGTAGAACTTGCGGAACATATTCGGCAGGTTCTCCGGGCGGATGCCGTAACCGGTATCGCGCACATCAAGCTGGAAAGCGTTCATATCATTCACGAACGCGCTGACATACACCTCTCCATCAGGGCGGTTGTACTTAATCGCGTTGGTCAGCAGGTTGAGGACAACCTGTTTGAGCTTGGACTTATCGCCCTGCACCTCGTAGGCCGGGACATCGGTATAAATGCTGATGCCCTTATCGCTGGCCTGCGGGCTGACCAGCGTCACGCAGTCATAGATGAGATGGGCGAGGTCGAACGGGTGGCGGTCCATCTCGGCGCGACCGGATTCAAGGCGCGCAAGGTCGAGGAAGTCGCTGGTCAGCGTAATCAGTCGCTCGGTCTCCTCTTGCAGGAGGTTATGCACCTCCTCGCGTTTTTCTTCCGGTAAATCGGGGCGGCGCAGGAGAGTCGTGCTGGCGCGCAAAGCCGCCAGCGGCGTGCGGAGTTCATGCACAATCTCAGCGATAAAATCGCTCTGTTGGAACAGGCGCGCATTTTCGATGGCGACCCCGGCTTGTGACGCCAAGACCGTCAGCAGGCTGATGTCTTCGCCGGTAAATTTCTCAGAGTCGCGCTTGTTGAGCGCCTGCACCACGCCGATGACCTTGGTGTGCGTCCGCAGCGGCACGCCCAATAGGTTGCGGGTGTGGAACTGGGTGGCGCTGTCCACCTGCCGGTAGTGCTTGGGGTCACGGGCCACATCCTCAATCACACGCGGCTCGCCGTGGGTGAAAATCCAACCCGCGATGCTCCTATCCAGCGGGACGGCGATGCGCTCTGTTTCTTGAGGTTTGAGGTTCGAGGCAATCTCGAAGCGCAGTTCCCCGGTGGACGGGTCTTGCAGCATGATGGAGGCCGCTTCGACGTTCAGGATTTCGACCACCGCCGCGACAATCTGCTGGAGCAGCGCGCCGTATTCCAGCGTCGAGTTGAGCTGTTTGCTGATGTCCAAGATGCGGCGGTAGGCTTCTAGTTTCTGCTCTAGCGGGTTCGTCACCGGAAATAAGACCTTTATGCTGCGCCGGGCGGGATACAGGGCGGGTTAGTTCTGGACGGTCTGTGCCAGCTTGATA
>JALONW010000466.1 GCA_025454725.1 Anaerolineae bacterium | reverse complement strand
CCCATCACGCGGCGCAGCACAGCCCGCAGATTCACATCAGAGGTGAAGAAGTTTTTCGGCTTGCCCTCCTCCCACGCGGCGAGGTCGGCGCGCCCTTGCTGATTCCGGTCGTCCATAGCGCTCTGGCTCCTAGCTGCGGTTTTCACGGCGTATGGGCAGTGTATCACAGCGTGGGCGGGCGGGACAAAGGGGGCTACACGCGCTCGATCCCCATGCCGAGTCAAAAGCTGTGGAGGTCGGCGCACAAGCGCGCTATGATTGGGGATGAGGTTCTTGCGCTGTCCAGCACTGGAAGGGACATTGGCTCATGGCGACCGACAAACAGCTTTCGCCTCAGCAGACACAAGCGCTGCTCGGCACACTGAAAACCCGTTTTGAGAAAAACCCGCGCCGCCACCTTGATTTTGATTGGGCGGACATACAAGCACGGTTGGAAGCCACCCCCAATAAGCTGTGGTCGCTGCACCAAATGGAGGAAACCGGTGGGGAACCGGATGTGGTCGGGCGTGATGACGACAGCGGCGAGTACCTGTTCTTCGACTGCGTCGCCGAGTCGCCCAAAGGCCGCCGCAGCCTGTGCTATGACCGTCAGGCGTGGGAATCACGCAAGACCGCCCGCCCAGAAGATAATGCGGTCGATGTGGCCGCCGATATGGGCGTCGTGCTGCTGACCGAGGCGCAGTACCGCTACCTACAAACCTTGGGCGATTTCGATACCAAGACCTCAAGCTGGCTGGCGACCTCGCCAGAAGTTCGCAAGCTGGGCGGCGCAATTTTTGGCGACCAACGCTACGGTCGGGTGTTTATTTATCACAACGGCGCAGAGTCGTATTACGCGGCGCGAGGTTTTCGCGGCGTGCTGCGCGTTTAATCATTATTTTCACCAGAGAAAACGAGGTCATGTCCTATGGCACTGCCATCTGTCTACCTAACCCGCCGTATCCCTCACCGTGCGATGCAGGCGCTGCGTGCCTCGTGTGGCAGTGTCAAAGTGTGGGATGAAGAAGACCGCCCCGTCCCGCGCGAGGTGCTGCTGCGCGAGGCGGCGCAGGTGGACGGCCTGCTGGTCATGCTGACCGAGCGCGTCGACACCGACCTGCTGGCCGCTGCGCCGAATCTCAAGGCCATCAGCACCATGTCGGTGGGCTATGACCATATTGACATTGCGGCGTGTAAGGCGCGGGGCATCGCGGTCGGCCATACGCCGGACGTGCTGACCGACGCGACAGCAGACCATGCCTTTGCCCTGTTATTAACGGCGGCGCGCCGCATCCCAGAGGGTGAGCGCTACGTCCGGGGCGGGGAGTGGGGGCCGTGGAAGCCCGACCTGCTGCTGGGTCAACAAGTCAGCGGCGCGACGCTGGGCATCCTCGGTTTTGGTCGCATCGGGCAGGGGGTCGCGGCGCGGGCGAAGGGCTTTAACATGCGCCTATTGGTCAGCGGCGGTCGCAACGTCGCGGCGGCGGCAACTGCCTACGGCGCGCAGGATGTGGGTTTAGAGACCCTGCTGGAAGAGTCCGACTTCATCAGCGTGCATGTCCCCCTCAGCACCGAGACCTACCACCTGATTGGCAAGCGCGAGCTGTCGATGATGAAGAAGACCGCCATCCTCATCAACACCGCACGCGGCGGGGTGATTGACCACCAAGCGCTGTACGACGCACTCAAGGGCGGGGCCATCGCCGCCGCTGCGCTCGATGTCACCGAACCGGAGCCGATTAACCCCGACCATCCGCTGCTGACGCTGGACAACTGTTTGATTGTTCCGCACATCGCCAGCGCGACCTACCAGACCCGTGAGCGCATGGGGCTGCTGGCGGTCGATAACCTGCTGGCCGCGCTCAACCACGAGCCGCTGCCCGCCGAAGTTGAGGCCTAGGATTGCGCTAGGTGGCTAGACAATGCAGTTTAACCTCATGAACAGAGCGGACAGCATGTATGCTGTCCGTACAGGAAGAAACGCCCTGCCACAAAGTCTGGAAAATGGTGTCGGATAATGCGTGCTGTACGGACAGGGCATGCCCTGTCCTGTCCTGTTTAATTACGCCTTAAACGACAGGCCGCGCTCGACCAGCAGTTGGCGCAGGATGCCGACGGCTCTCGGCCCCACCCCGTGCAGCTTGAGCAGGTCTTTTTCGCTGATTTGGGTGAGCTGTTCGAGGTGGGTATAGCCCGCCTCGGTCAGGGCGTTGGTGGCAGGCCGACCGATGGACTTCGGCCACGGGGTTTGGGGGGTGCTGGTGGCGGACATCAGGGGAAACCTCCGTTTTGGATGTGAGCGTTTCCCCTATTATTATCCAAATGTTCTATTCTGTCACGGAACCGGCGTGTTGGTAGCGAACACAATTGGTGCAGGCGTCGGGGTGGGCAGGTCGCCTGTCCAGACCACACGCCAGACCAGCCCATAGATGAAATCGGCGACATACAGCGCGCCGTCGTTCGGTGAGACCGCCACATCGACCGGGCGAATGAGGCCGGTGACAAACGCTTCCGGCGTGACCTGCGCCAGTCGTTCGGGGTCGCTGGGCAGGCTGGCCGGTGCTAAGCGCACGACACGCTGGCCGCCATCTCGCCCGTTCCAGAACGCGACGAACAGCGACCCGGCATAGTTGGCGGGGTAAGCCTCACCGTCATAGACCGCGATTCCGCGTGGCAGGGTGTAGGCGGGCAGCGGGAGGAGGTCGGGCTGGTAGGTGATGCTGAAATTGGTGGCCGGGCAGTCCTCACAGCCCCGGTTGCGGTAGAACGGCCAACCGTGGTGGCCGTCCTCAACCACCCGCAGCACCCGGTCACCGATGCCAGCGACCGTGCCGTTGTCGGTGGCGTATAGGCTGCCGTCGGGCGCAAACGCGAGGTCATACGGGTCGCGCACCCCGCTGGCGAAGATGTCAGCCTCGCCGGTATCGGGGTCTACGCGCAAGATGGACGCCTCGAACGGCTGCGGCGTGGCGTGGCGGTAGCGCTCCGGCTCGGTCGGCTCGGCGCGGTCAGTCAGCGCGGCGACACCGA
>JALONW010000100.1 GCA_025454725.1 Anaerolineae bacterium | reverse complement strand
CCGGCTCCACAAATCGACCCAGCGAAAGACAGGCGCAGATGCTGGGTCAA
Organism: Anaerolineae bacterium; assembly: GCA_025454725.1. GTDB lineage: Bacteria > Chloroflexota > Anaerolineae > Aggregatilineales > Phototrophicaceae > Flexicrinis. The sequence continues at coordinate 11,141 of JALONW010000100.1, read as the reverse complement.
CCACTGGTACCGCGCCAATCAGTGCCTGTGAGAGACCACTTAAAACACTTGTGATGGGGAGTAAATGCGGGCTGCTGCGTAGTTGCAGCAGTGTCGCATCGAACGCTGATACGTCGCGGGGGTCAAGGCGGCTGAACCCGGTAATGGCGATGTCTGCCAACCACTGGGCCGTACCGTTGAGCAGAGGCATGGGTGGGGTGGGGACAGCCTGCGGGGTCGGGCTTGAATCGGTGGGCGCAGCGGCACGTTTGACCAGCGCTTCCGCCGCCCGCCGCAGGTGAGCATATTGTGCGCCTTGCAGCGATGCCCGTGCCGCCGCCAATACGCGGAAATGTTCGGGCTGGTAGACACCACGCCGTATCTGGTCTACCGCGTTTTCCAGCGGCTGGGTGAGGGGCGTCCCGCTGAAGATGTGTTGGAGCTTGGCGAGCGTCTGGCGGTGTTCGGTCGTGAGCTGGGCGAAACCCGCCAGCCAACAGGCGTCCAGCTCCGCCAAGAAGCGGTCCGTTTCGGTGATGCTGGCGTCCATCATCCGACGAACCAGTCCATCTCAGCGACCGGCTGGTTGCTGCTGGGGTATTCGAGCAGTTGCAGGTAGGCGAGGAAGCGCGAGAAGACCTCGCCAGCTGGGGATTTGGACATGCCTTTGGCCTGCTTGAGGATGCCCACGAAGCTGTTAGCCTCATCGGGTGGGAGCTTGAGGAAGCGCGCCACCGTATCGACGCCGTACTCGGTGATGGCTTCACCCATCATCAGGGTAAGGTGTTTACAGGGGCTGCTGCCCAGACCGCCGCACGGTCGGTTGTTGTTGGTGCTGCAATAGTAGTGCATCGTCCCAGCCTCGAAGTACGAGACATAGACCCGTTCGATGTCCGACCCGCTGGAGACCACCCCTTGTACGCGCCCGTCATGCAGTTCGACGAACGGGACGGCTTTAACACCGCGCTTGTTGTAATCTGGTGGGGGCTGCGGGTGGGGCAGGGATGAGGGCATGGTGTTTTTCCTAACGTTGACAGACAAGTGTTCTGGTCAAGGTGACTTAAATTTACACGACTTTGGCCTTATCAGCACAGCATTGGGGTAGGGTTGGCTGAATCTACCCAAAATTGTGGGTTCTTGTCTGTCAGTGATTCTATTGCCAAAAACATGACTTTCTTGACAAGCCAAAAAGGTCATGTTCTAATATGTGAACGCTCACATATTTAGATACGAATATGCAGCGTATCCATCAGCATCATCCATGATGGGGGAGGTGTACTGGCAAAAGATGGTTTGAACAAAAGCACGGGTGTGACGGCTTCCAGAAGCCAGATAAGTGCCTATAAAGCTCATTTTAGTCTCGGAATATGGAAGTCAGCAGGTAAAAAGACGGGTTCACATCTCAAAATAGGGGCAGTCTGTATAAAGCGTTTCTTTGACGTTTCCCCTGATTTGTAAAATGTGAGCGTAAAACAATTTCAAGCCAGAATCAGCCAGCTTATCCCCCAAAATATCTGTGGGGATAGGGATGTGTTTTGGTTTGAGTAATGCCAGAAAACGACAAAAAAGGTGATGCGTACTGCCCCGCCATTGGCAGTTCTGCATCCATGCTATCCGAGAAGATAAGGGGATTTTGACATGCGATTTGCAAAGTTGGCTTTGGTTGTATCGCTCTTGCTGGCGCTGGTTGTGCCGTTTGCGACCGCGCAGGGTGGTGGTGAAGGTCTTACGATTGGGTTTTCGCAGATTGGTTCGGAAAGCGCTTGGCGCACTGCCTTCACCGACGCCGTGCGCGCCGAGGCCGAGGCTCGTGGGATTAACCTGTTGTTCTCGGACGCCCAGCAGAGCCAAGAGAACCAGATTGCTGCCATCCGCGCTTGGCTGGCTCAGGGGGACGTGGATGCCATCATCCTCGCGCCCGTTATCGCCACCGGCTGGGACGACGTGCTGGAAGAGGCTCAGGACGCCGGTGTCCCGGTGGTCATCGTCGACCGCAACGTGGACTCTGACCCCTCGCTGTATGTGACCCGCGTTTCGTCGGACTTCGTGCATGAAGGTCGTCTCGCGGCGGCTTGGTTGGTTCAGGCTACCTCGGGTAACTGCAACGTCGTCGAGCTGTACGGCACGGTCGGTTCTGCCGCCGCAGAAGACCGTCACGCTGGTTTCGCCGAAGTCCTCGGCCTGTTCTCTGGCATGGAAATCATCCGCTCAGAGACCGGTGACTTCGTTCGCAGCAACGGTAAGCAGGTCATGGAGAGCTTCCTCAGCTCGGAAGACCCGGCCAACATCTGCGCCGTGTTTGCCCACAACGACGACATGGCGATTGGCGCGATTGAAGCCATCAAGGAAGCCGGTCTCGTCCCCGCTGTAGACATCCTCGTCGTCTCGGTTGACGCCATCCCCGACATCTTCGACTCGATGGACGCTGGCGAGACCAATGCGACCGTCGAACTCAGCCCGTTCATGGGCGGCCCGGCTTTCGATGCGGTCGTCGCTCACCTGAACGGTGAGGAACTGCCCAAGCAGATTTCTGTCGGCGGCGGCCTGTACACCTCGCGCGCGGCCTACGACGCCGACCGCTAAACCTCGAACTTCACCCCTCATCCCCCTCTCCCTGAGAGAGGGGGAGACGCCCACCTTTCGCGTTAAAACCCCTCTCCACAGGAGAGGGGCAGGGGGTGAGGTTTTAAATAAGACCTATCAAGACATTTATCAAGGTAAACGGATGATGGTTATGCAGGGTCAAGATAAAACACCTTTATTAGAGGTCAGGGGGCTGACCAAGACCTTCCCCTCCACTGTAGCATTAGCTGGCGTTGATTTCACGCTCCACCGGGGTGACGTGCATGTGCTGGTGGGCGAAAACGGGGCTGGCAAATCCACCCTGATTAAGGTGATTACCGGCGTCTACCAAAAAGACGCGGGGAGTATCGTGCTGGACGGCAAGTCCATCAATCCGCAAAGCCCCAAGCACGCCCAAGACCTTGGCATCAGCACGGTTTACCAAGAGGTGAACCTGATTCCCACTTTGTCAGTGGCCGAAAACATTTTCTTGGGTCGCCAGCCGATGCGCTTCGGCATGATTGACATGAAGACGGCCAACCGCCGCGCCAAGCAGCTTCTGTTGGATTTTGGCGTCGATATTGACGTGACGCGCAACCTGTCGGCCTATTCGGTCGCCATCCAGCAGATTGTGGCGGTGGTGCGCGGGGTTGACCTGTCGGCCAAAGTCTTGATTTTGGACGAGCCGACTTCCAGCCTTGACCGTCCAGAGGTCGAGATGCTGTTTTCGGTTATCCAGTCGCTCAAGCAGCGCGGGATTGGCATCATCTTGATTACCCATTTCCTCGACCAAGTATACGAGATTGGCGACCGGATTACGGTGCTTCGCAACGGCCACAAGGTCGGCGAACATCAGCTCAGTGAGCTGTCACGGGTGCAGCTCATCACCGAGATGTTGGGCAAGGAACTGTCGCATGAGAATGGTGTGGGCAAGGCCAAGAGCAATCAGGTTTTCGCCAACCCCTTCTTGAGCGTGAAAGGCTTTGCGCGTCGGGGCGAGGTCGAGCCGTTCAACCTCGACATTCAGCCGGGCGAGATTGTCGGGCTGGCCGGGCTGTTGGGGTCGGGCCGCACCGAGGTCGCCCACCTGATTTTTGGCATCGAGCAGAACGACGGCGGCGACGCTTACGTCAACGGACAGCCCGTCAAATTGTCGTCACCCCGCAAGGCCATCCAACAGGGATTTGGGCTGTGTCCAGAAGACCGCAAGGTCGAAGGCATTTTTGCCGAACTCAGCGTGCGCGAGAACATTATCCTCGCGCTGCAAGCCAAGATGGGTTGGTTTAACACCCTCTCGCGCTCGAAGCAGGACGCGCTGGCCGATGAGATGATTAAGGCGCTCAGTATCGCTACATCTAGCGCCGACAAGCCGATTAAGGAACTGTCCGGCGGCAACCAACAGAAGGTCATTCTGGCGCGCTGGCTGATTTCTAACCCCGACCTATTGATTTTGGACGAGCCGACCCGTGGGATTGATGTCGGCGCGCACGCCGAAATCGTCCAGATTATCAAGAAGCTGGCGCAGCAGGGCAAAGCCATGTTAATCATCTCGTCCGAGCTGGCCGAGGTGGTGGATTACAGTGACCGGGTGGTCATTATGCGCGACCGCAAGAAGGTCGGTGAGTTAGAAGGGGAAGACATCAACGAGACCACCATTATGAAGGCCATCGCCGCGCATTAGTGGGATAATCCGGCGCGAAACCCGCTTATTGGAAGTGATTTCGAGGGGTAAAAATGTCGTTAAAAGAGAACAGCGTCCAGCCGGATGCAAGCCGATGGGGTCTCGTTAGGCGGGGCATATCCAGCGGGGGCGGCTCACGCTTGTTGTGGACGGTGGTCGCGCTGTTGGTGATTCTGTTGGTAAACCGGGCAATTTCGCCCACCTTCTTTGACTTGCGGCTGGTCAATGACCGGCTGATTGGCAGCACCATCAACATTCTCGACAACGCCGCGCCGTTTGTGCTGCTGGCGATTGGGATGACGTTGGTCATCGCCACCAAAGGGATTGACCTTTCGGTCGGCGCGGTGATGGCCATCAGCGCCGCCACCGCCGTGATGCTCATCCGAAACTACGAGGCGGGCGCGACCGAGTTCTACTACCAGCCGGGTTTCGTCATGCTGATTGCGCTGGCGGTCGGGGCCATCTGTGGGCTGTGGAATGGGCTGCTGGTCGCCTTCTTCAACCTACAACCGATTATCGCCACGCTGATTTTGATGGTGGCCGGGCGCGGTGTCGCGCAGCTCATCACCAACGGCCAGTCGCCGACCTTCACCGATGAGACGCTGGCGTTTATCGGGCGAGGGGTGGTGTTCGGCGTGCCGTTCCCGGTGTTCCTCGCCATCGGCGTGCTGATCGTCGTCACGCTGTTGGTACGGCGGACGGCGCTGGGGTTGTTCATCGAGGCGGTGGGTGTGAATGACCGCGCCAGCTACTACACTGGTCTGCAAGCGAGCCTGATTAAGCTGTCGGTCTACATGCTGTCAGGCGTGTTAGCGGCGCTGGCGGGTTTGATTGTGGCCGGTGAGGTCAAATCAGCAGACCCGCACACCGCCGGGCTGTACTCTGAGCTGGACGCGATTTTGGCGGTCGTCATCGGCGGGACATCGCTGCTGGGCGGGCGTTTTTACCTCGCACAAAGCGCGCTGGGCGTCCTCATCATTCAAGCGCTGCTGGTCGGACTGTACGTCAGTTCGCTGCACCCCACCACCAACCTCGTCGTCAAGGCCATCGTCGTGCTGGCGGTGCTGCTGCTCCAATCGCCGGAATTTAGGCAGTTCGCCACCCAACCCTTCAGGAGGACGACGTGAAATCCCGTTTTCTGCCTCTGCTGATGACGTTCCTTGTCTTCTCAGCGATGTATCTGTTCGCTTACTCGCAGTTCAACAGCTTCGGCTCAATGCGAATTGTCGGCAATCTGCTGCGCGACAACGCCTTTTGGGGCATCGCGGCTATTGGCATGACCTTCGTCATCATCTCCGGCGGGATTGACCTTTCTGTCGGCTCGGTGATTGCGTTTACCGGCGTGTTTTGCGCCCTGATGATTGACCGCAACGGCTGGGACCCGTTAGCCACCTTTACCCTCATGCTGTGCATCGGGACGGCCTTCGGCGCGCTAATGGGGGTGGTCATCCACTACTTCAAGATTCCGGCCTTCATCGTCACGCTGTCTGGGTTATTCTTGGCGCGAGGCATGTCCTACGTGCTGTCCACCGAGTCCATCCGCATTGAACACCCGTTTTACGAGCAGATTTCCGACCTCGTGTATGTGTTCCCTGACCGGGGTCGCTTTACCTTCGCGGCGGCCATGTTTCTGATTGTGCTGGTCGTCGGGATTTTCCTCGCGCACTATACCCGTTTCGGGCGCAACGTCTACGCGCTGGGCGGCAACCCTGATGCAGCGCTGCTGTTGGGGGTTCCGGTGGCGCGCACCACCATCGGCGTCTACGCGCTGAACAGCTTCTTGGCGACCTTCGCCGGAATCGTGCTGTCGCTGTCCAAACAATCTGGCGACTCGACCATCGCGGTCGGGCTGGAACTGGACGTAATTTCCGCCGTCGTCATCGGTGGGACGCTGCTCACGGGCGGCGCGGGCTATGTCATTGGGACGTTTATCGCGGTCATGACGCTGGGGACCATCCAGACCTACCTGACGCTGGACGGCTCACTGACGCCGTGGTGGATTAAAATCGTGACGGGCTTCCTACTGTTCGCCTTCGTCGGTCTTCAGCGCCTGTTGGGGAGTGGATGGGGTATTTTCGGGGTAAAAGACTCATCGGCCAATGTTCCACCTGAGCGACAACCGGGGATACAATCGTCGTAGCGGCCAATGTTGAGTATACCAAGCAGAAAAAACCATGAAATTACCCCAGAAAAAGGTGACGCTTAACGATGTTGCCAACCATTCCGACGTATCCTATCAGACCGTCTCGCGGGTCATCAACAATCACCCCAGCGTGTCAAAAGAGACGCGCAAACGGGTATTAGACTCGATTCGCGAGCTGAACTACCACCCCAATCACGCGGCGCGCAGCCTTGTGACCAGCCGTTCGGACATGATTGCCATTATCAGCTTTGGCGGCACGTTTTACGGCCCCGGCCAGATGGTCTCGAACATCACCAAGCACGCCAAGAACAGCGGCTACCGTGTCTCGTTAAGTTCTGTCCAGCAGTTGGGGCGCGCCGACATCCGGGCGGCCCTCAACGACCTGCACGGCCACCTCATCGATGGGATTATCATGGTCGCGCCGATTGTCTCGGACTTCATGCACGAGGTGAAAGACTGGGTGGGCGACATCCCGTTCATCCAGATTGATACCAAGTCGCAGCCCGGTATCCCATCGGTGGCGATTGAACAGGGCTACGGCTCGCGGCTGGCGGTCGAACATCTGATTGGGCTGGGACACCGCCAGATTGCTGAAATCAGCGGCCCGATGAACTGGTATGACGCCAACCTACGCCATCAGAGTTGGGTGGCGACCATGGCACAGCATAACCTGCCGCACCACCTCAGCATCGAGGGGAATTGGTCAGCGCAAAGTGGTTATGAGGCGGTTCAAGCGCTGTTCAAGTCTGGCGCGGCCTTTACCGGAGTGGTGGCCGCCAACGACCAGATGGCGCTGGGCGCAATCGCCGCCCTGCACGAGCGCGGGCTGTGCGTCCCGCAAGATGTGTCGGTGGTCGGGTTTGACGGTATCCCGGAATCGGCTTACTTCCTGCCCGCGCTGACCACCGTGCATCAAGATTTTGAGGCGTTGGGCGCGCAGTCGGTGGAATATCTGGTCTCGCTGATGAAAAATCCTGATACGCCGATTCATCAGCGCGTTTTGTATCCCGAATTGGTTATTCGTAAAAGTACGGCTCCTGCCACATAAACGAGGCGAAGATGTATACCATCGGTGTTGATTTTGGGACGTTATCGGGGCGGGCGCTGTTGGTTGATACCCGCGACGGCAGCGAGGTGGCGACGGCGGTATTTGATTATCCGCACGCCGTCATGGACGAGAAATTACCTTCTGGCCGCCGCTTGGGGCCGGAATGGGCGCTTCAGCACCCGCAGGATTACCTCGACGTGTTCGCGCACACCATCCCCGCCGTGCTGAAGGCCAGCGGCGTCTCGCCGCATCAAGTGGTCGGGCTGGGAATCGACTTTACCGCCAGCTCACCGATGCCGGTCAAATCTGACGGCACGCCGCTGTGTATGGTGGACGGGTATCAGGACGAGCCGCACGCTTACGTCAAATTGTGGAAGCACCACGCCGGACAAGCCCAAGCCGACCGAATCAACGAGGTCGCCCGCCAGCGGGGAGAAGTGTGGCTGAAGCGCTACGGCGGTAAATATTCATCGGAGTGGTTTTTTAGCAAGTTGTTGCAGATTTTGGACGAAAACCCCACCGTTTACGACGCGGTAGATGTGTTCATCGAGGCCGCCGACTGGGTGGTCTGGCAGCTCACCGGCGTGCTGACGCGCAACACTTGTACCGCTGGGTACAAGATGTTGGTGCAGGATGGCGCGTACCCGTCACCGGACTATTTTGGGGCGCTGCATCCCAAGTTTAGGGATGTCATCGCTGATAAAGTGTCGGGGCCGTTTGCCCCACTGGGCGGCAAGGCCGGGTCGCTGACCGAGGCGATGGCGGCTAAGACCGGCCTGCCCGCCGGGATTGCGGTGGCGGTCGGCAACGTCGATGCTCACGTCACCGCCCCAGCGGTCAAGGCCACCCAGCCCGGTGTGATGGTCATGATTATGGGGACCTCGACTTGCCATATCATGTCGGGTACGAGCCTACAGGATGTCGATGGGATGTGCGGCGTCGTCGACGGGGGCATCGTCGATGGACTGTATGGCTACGAGGCCGGTCAGTCGGGCGTCGGCGATATTTTTGGCTGGTTTGTTGACCATGCCGTCCCCGAAGAATATGAGGCAGCAGCCAGCGCCGCTGGCTTGAACGTGCATGAATACCTCGAACGTGAGGCGACGAAGCAGAAGGTCGGCGAACACGGCCTTGTCGCGTTGGACTGGTGGAACGGCAACCGTTCGACGCTGGTCGATGTCGATTTGAGTGGCTTATTGGTCGGCGCGACGCTGGCGACCCGTGCGCCCGACATCTACCGCGCTCTCATCGAGTCCACCGCCTACGGCACACGCGAGATTATCGAGGCGTTCGAGGCACAGGGCGTCGAGGTCAAGGAATTGGTGGCGGCAGGCGGTCTGCCAGAGAAGAACGCGTTGCTGCGCCAGATTTACGCTGACGTGACCGGGCGCACGCTCAAATTGGCCGGGTCGGCCCAAGCCTGCGCGTTGGGGGCAGCCTTGCACGCAGCAGTGGCGGCAGGCGTCTATCCCGACATCCACGCGGCGGCGGACGAGATGGGCAAGCTCAAGGCTGAGGTCGTCTCGCCCATCCCCGAAAACCAAGCGGTTTATGACCAGCTCTACGCCGAGTACAAAACGCTTTACGACTATTTTGGCCGGGGTGCAAATGATGTCATGAAGCGCTTGAAGAAAATCCGCAACCAAGCACGGGGGGAGTAAAAAATCATGCTTCTGCCAGAACTGCGCCGAATGGTCTGTGAGTTACATGCCGCTCTGCCGAAAAATAACCTTGTCGCTTGGACGAGCGGCAACATCAGCGCCCGCGACCCCGAAACCGGCCTTGTGGTGATTAAGCCCAGCGGGGTCAAGTTTGAGGATTTGACGCCCGAAAACATGGTCGTCGTTGACCTTGATGGGAAGATTGTCGAGGCCAGCCACAAGGCGTCATCCGATACCGCGTCGCACTGCTACATCTACCGGCACATGCCGCACGTCAACGGTATCGTCCACACCCATTCGCGTTATGCGACTGCTTTCGCCACCCTTGCTCGTGACATCCCCTGCGTGACGACTGCCATGGGCGACGAATTCGGCGGCCCCATCCCGTGCGGCGGGTTCGCGCTCATCGGCGGCGAGGAAATCGGGCAGGTGGTGGTCGAAACGCTCAAAGACAGCCGCAGCCCGTCGTGTATTCTGCAAAGCCACGGGGTTTTCGCCACTGGCGCCAGCCCAGAGAAGGCGGTCAAGGCCGCCATCATGACCGAGGACAACGCCGCCATCGTCTGGACGGCGCTGCAAATTGGGACGCCGCTGACGATTTCGCAACCCGACATCGACAAGCTGTATGACCGCTATCAGAACGTATACGGACAATAATTTTCTCCTTCTCTTGAAAGGTCGCGTTTGATGATTGACTTGAAGCGCTATGAAATATGGTTCCTGACCGGCAGTCAGCACTTGTATGGGCCAGAGACGCTCGAACAGGTGGCCGCCCACTCGCGGGAGATTGCGGCGGCGCTTGACGAGGCGGCGGCCATCCCGGTGAAGGTGGTATTTAAGCCGGTGCTGACCACTTCGGACGAGATTTATCGCGTGTGCTTAGAAGCCAACGCGACGCCGGACTGCGTGGGCGTGGTGGTGTGGATGCACACCTTCTCGCCCGCCAAGAACTGGATTTCTGGGCTGATGGCGCTCGATAAGCCGCTCGCCCACCTGCACACCCAGTACAACCAAGACATCCCGTGGGCCGACATCGACATGGACTTTATGAACCTCAACCAAGCGGCGCACGGTGACCGCGAATTTGGGTTCATGGCAAGCAGACTCCGCCTCAACCGTAAGGTAGTGGTCGGTCACTGGCGCGACCCCGACGTTCAGGGCAAGCTGGGCATCTGGGCGCGGGCGGCCTGTGCGTGGGCAGACGCTCAACAGGCGCGGCTCGCCCGCTTTGGCGACAACATGCGCTCGGTGGCCGTCACCGAGGGCGATAAGGTCGAGGCGCAAATGCGCTTTGGCTATCAGGTCTACGGCTACGGCGTCGGTGATTTGGTCGAGCAGGTCAGCGCGGTCTCGGAGGCTGACCTCGGCGCGCTGATTAACGAATACGAGGCGCAGTACACCATCGCTGACGACCTGCGGCGCGGCGGTGACCGTCACGACTCGGTACGCGAGGCGGCGCGCATCGAACTTGGGATGCGGCGCTTCTTAGAGGCGGGGAATTTCAAGGCATTCACCACCACCTTTGAAGATTTACACGGCCTCGTCCAGCTCCCCGGTTTGGCCGTCCAGCGCTTGATGGCTGACGGTTACGGCTTCGGCGGCGAAGGCGACTGGAAAACGTCCGCCCTGCTGCGCGCCATGAAGGTGATGTCGGCGGGCTTGGACGGCGGCGGTACGTCGTTTATGGAGGATTACACCTACCATCTATCGCCAGATGGGGCGCTGGTGTTGGGCGCGCACATGCTCGAAATCTGCCCGACGATTGCGGCGGGGCGGCCTGCGCTGGAAGTCCATCCGTTGGGCATTGGCGGCAAAGCCGACCCGGCGCGGCTGGTATTCGATACCCCGGCGGGCGCGGCGATTAACGCCTCGGTGGTCGATATGGGCAACCGCTTCCGCCTGATTGTCAATGATGTCGAGGTGGTGACCGGCAGCCATGCCATGCCCAAGCTCCCCGTGGCGCGGGCGCTGTGGGTTCCTCAGCCCGACCTGAAGCAGGGCGCGGCGGCATGGATTTACGCGGGCGGCGCACACCACACCGGTTTCAGCCAAGTGCTGACAGCGGAG
>JALONW010000099.1 GCA_025454725.1 Anaerolineae bacterium | reverse complement strand
GTCAAACAGATCGTGTCGGAGGCGGTCTCATCGCCCGGCGTGCTAAACATCTTCGGCGCGGCGGGACTCAAGGCTCCCGATGTGTCGATTTTGTCCGACGAGTTTTTGGAGGATGTGCGCCACCTGCCGCAGCGCAACCTCGCGCTGGAAGTGCTGCGTAAGCTGCTCAACGATGAGATTAAATCACGCTCGAAGAAGAACGTCGTGCGGTCGCGGGCGTTTTTGGAGCGACTCGAACAGACGATTTTGGCCTACCAGAATCGTACCATCGACGGCGCGCAGGTCATCGCCGAACTGATCGGGCTGGCCAAGGACATCCGCGACGACACGCGGCGCGGGGTTGACCTCAACCTCAACGAGGTCGAGATGGCGTTTTATGATGCGCTGGCCGAGAGTAAATCGGCGGTCGAGGTGATGGGCGACCAAGAGCTGGCTGTCATCGCCGCCCAGTTGGTGATGCACGTCCGCGATAACGTCACCGTTGATTGGTCGGTGAAGGAGACGGCGCGGGCGAAGCTGCGCGTGCTGGTCAAGCGGATTCTGCGCCAGTTTGGCTATCCGCCCAATTTGCAGGACAACGCCACTGAGCTTGTCCTCCAGCAGGCCGAACTCATGGCTGCCGCGTGGGTATCATCGTCTGGTAGGTGAGGGTAGTATCGCGGTCCACCCAAAACAGGGGAGTGCAACTATCTCACTCCCCTGTTTACAGACTTACGGGGCGACCGTCACTGCTTCAGGTGAGGTGAGGCGCACCAGTACGGCGTTGGCACTATCTTTGGCTCGGTGGGCAAAGTCGATGGACATCGCCAGCACCCGAGCCGCCTCTTGTGGGCTGTGGAAACCCGTGCTGTTCTCCGATGAGATGAAGTCCCAGCGCAGTTGTGCGCGGCGATGGAATTCCCACGCTTCTGCGAGGTCTTCATCCGTCGCCCCAGCTTCACGTGCCGCCACGATCACATCAATGGCCTCGATGAGGGTTTCTTCGGTGATACGCAGCAGCTCTGCAGTCCGGTTCTGGATGGTCAAAATGCGTGTTTCGAGTTCGGCTTCTGGCACATTGTGACAGGTCTGACAGGCTGCACCGACGTTGGTCAGTGGGCTGCGAACCCAGTGGTCGCTGATTTTGATGCCACCCTCGCGGATGTAGGGCATGTGGCAGTCGGCGCAGGCGACCCCAGCGCTGTAGTGTAGGCCGCTGGTATACAGCTCATATTCTGGGTGCTGAACCTTGATCATTCGCCCGCCGGTCTCGGCGTGCGTCCAGTCGGTGAAACCGACATTTTGGTAGTACTGGTCGATCTCGTCGATATTGGTGCCTTCTGCCCATGGGAAGGTCAACACCTTATCGTCGCCAGCGAAGTAGTACTCCACGTGGCACTGGGCGCAAACGTAGGTCCGCATCTCTTGGCGGCTGGATTCCGTCCAGTTGATGCCGTCTGCCTCTAGTGCGTTGATCAGACCCGGACGGGTCAGGCGGAGCGCCATCGTCTCCGGGTCGTGACAGTCGGCGCAGGTCGAAGCGGTATGAAGCTGGTCAACGAGGTCGTTGTATGGCGTGCGGTTGAACTCCTCCCAGCCCATCTCGGCAATCAGCAGCGGCGCTTCGCCTGAGTGGCAGTTGATGCACGCACCGGGCTGACTCACCAACTGGACGCGCTCGGTCTCCCGTTGGTCAATCTGAGAGTAGAAGTGACCGCGCTCCTCGTTGTGGTCTTTGCTGAAGGCATAACCCGCCCATAGCCGGACCATCGCTGGATAGCGCTCCAACTTGCTGTACGGTTCAGAGCCGCCATAGGGCGTCTCGCCGTAGTTGTTCTCGGTCATCATAAAGCGCTCGTAGTGCAAGGGGAAGTTTTGTCCCCACACCGAGGCGTCGATCTCGTCTGGCCCAATCTCGACCAGTTTGAGCGGGTACTGCCGTGCCTCGGTCTGCTGCCGGGAGATATTGGCCAGCAGTGCGCCAATCCCAACCCCGACACCCACCAAGCCCAGCAGTATCAGCCCGTAAATGACCTTTCGCATGGTTCCCCTCCGGCTCATTTGCGGGTACGGTGTCCGATGCCCGTATGACAGGTCAAGCAGTCCGGCGCATCACTGTGGATGGGCGCAATCTCGCTGACAGCCATGTCATGACAGTACAAACAGTTGGCCTGCGTGACATCACGGTTCATCTGGTTGATTCGAATCACCTCTGGATAGGTCGTAAAGGTGAATGCAAAACTGTGGTTAAACCCGTTGATGCCCTTCACCAGCCACTTATTGATGGGCGAGTCGTGGGGTGTATGGCAATCGTTACAGGTTGCGAAGCGCGAATGGGAGGAGTGCTGCCACGCCTGAAACTGCTCACGCATAACGTGGCAGTTGTTGCAGGTGTTCGGGTCATCCGAAAGGTATGAATCCCCACGCGCATAGACAAAGGTAAACAGGCCAAGGCCGACAATCACACACACCATGCCGGCCACGATAAAGAGAAAAGTGGGACGGTTGAGTCGTCGCATAGATGCTGTCCGTTCCCTCCAAAAGCGAAAAGTCCCTCCAGTTTTAGCGTATCTTTTTTAGTCAATGTTACCAGTATTACCCCCTTTATTTTATGCAAAACGTTACATTAACTGTACAATCAATAAAGCTCTTTTGTCACGAATTGTGGGGTAAATATGGAATTTGTCACGTGAAATTTGGGAAAAAAGTCACCCTGTTAACGAACTATAAACCGCTACCATCAACATAGAGAACTTTGTCAAAGCAAGTTTGTTTGAAAAATATTACTTTCGCCAACCCATCAACGAAGGGGGAACGACATGGATTGGACAAAAGAGTCTATTCAACAGCCCACAGCCAAGTTGAAGGCGCAGGGCAACCGGGAGCGCATCAAGTTTGCGGTGGGAGGTCTGCTACTGGTCAGCGCGGTGGCCTTCCTGCTGGTCAGTGGAACACTGGGTGGTGTGCGCTTCTTCATCACCATTGATGAACTGCTTTCTGGTGCGCACCCGGTCGGTGAGACTGTCCGCATCACCGGGGCGGTCATCGGGGAGAGCATCCAGTACGACCCGCAGACGCTCGACCTAAGTTTTACCATTGCGCATATGTCAGTCGACACACCCGACCTCGCCCGTGCGCTGCATGAAGCGGTTCTAGACCCCAACGCGCCGCGCTTAACGGTCTATATGACCAATCAGGTGAAGCCAGACCTGCTGCGTAACGAGGCACAGGCTATTTTAACCGGCTCGCTGCAGGCTGATGGTCGCTTCTACGGCGACAGCGTGCTGCTCAAATGCCCCAGCCGCTTCGATGACCCGCACCCCGGTGAGGCCGTCCTCGCCGCAGAAGGGAACCCCTAAGCATGTTGGCTGAGGTTGGGTTCATCAGTACATGGCTGTCCATCGCCTTGGCGGTGTATGCCGCCGCCGCTGCCGCCATCGGGCATTACCGCCGCCAGCCCGCGTGGACGCACAGCGCCCGCAACGCGGTCTTTTTGGTTTTCGGCGCGTTAAGCGTATCGGTCGGGACGCTGTTGGTCGCACTCATTACTGAACAGTATCAGCTCGCTTACGTCTGGTCGGTCAGCAACCCCAGTATGCCGATGGTCTACCGTGTGACGGCGCTGTGGGGGTCTCAGGCCGGGTCGTTGCTGTTTTGGTGCTGGATGATGAGCGCATTTAGCGCCCTGAGTGTCGCGACCAACTGGCGCAGTAACTACCGCCTGATGCCCCACGTTATCATCTTCCAGATGGTGTTGACCGGCTTCTTCACGCTGCTGCTGATGGGCGTCGAGAACCCATTCGCCCGCTACTGGGTGGCAGGCGCAGATGTGCTTCAATCGGCGCTGCAACCGGCAGGGACAGCCGCGCCCGCTCTGGATGCGCTGAGCAGCACCGCCAAAGGCTTAAACCCGCTGCTGCGCCATTTCGGGATGGTCATTCATCCGCCGCTTTTGTATCTAGGATTCGTGGGTTTCCTCGTGCCGTGCGCGTTCGCGTTCGCGGCGCTGGCGACTGGCGACCTCAGCACGCAGTGGATTAAGGCGTCGCGCCGCTGGTCGCTGGTCGCGTGGGTGTTCCTCGGTCTGGGGCTGGTACTGGGTGGCCGCTGGGCCTATGACGTATTGGGGTGGGGTGGCTACTGGGGCTGGGACCCGGTCGAAAATGCCGCCTTCCTGCCGTGGCTGATTGGGACGGCTTACCTGCACAGCATCATGATCCAAGAGAAGCGCGGCATGTTCAAGACGTGGAACATGGCGTTGATTGTCGCGACTTTTTCGGCGGTGATTTTTGGCACGTTCGCCACCCGCAGCGGCTTGGTCGAGAGCGTCCACAGCTTCGCCCGCAGTGACATCGGCTTCCCGATGCTGGCGATGTGGTTCAGCGTCACTTTCACGTTGATCGTCCTGATCGTGTGGCGGCAGAACGCGGGTCACCTGCGCGACGACCACCCGATGACCGGAATCCTCAGCCGCGAGAGCCTGTTCCTGCTCAACAATTTCATCTTCATCGCGCTGTTCATCGCGGTCTTTTGGGGTAGCTTCGGCGCACCTATCCTATCGGAACAGTTTTTTGACACCAAAATCACGCTGGGCGCGGAATACTTCTTGAACGTGACGCCGCCGCTGTTTCTCGCACTGTTTGTGTTGATGGGTGTCGCGCCGTTGGCTGGTTGGGGTGTGAGCGCATGGCGGCGCATCGGGCAGGGGTTGATTGTGCCGCTGCTGCTGTCCATCGCCACGGTCATAGGTTTCGTGCTGCTCGGCCACCGCACTCCAATCACGCTGGTCGGCTACGGAATCGTCGCACTGGCCGGTTGGGTGGCCGCCTATGAGACCTACCGGGCGGTGCGTGCGCGTCAATTCAACCTCGGTGAGGGGGTTCTGACGGCGCTCGGTGCGCTGGCACGCCGCAACCCGCGCCGCTATGGCGGTTACTTGACGCATATCGGAGTGGTCATCATCGGCATTGGTATCATCGGCAGCACGGCTTACCAGCGCGAAACGCAGGCCACGCTCCCCGTTGGGGGAGAAGTGTCGCTGGACGGTTACACCCTGCGCTACGCCGGTTTTGAAGGCGGTCAGATTGCCGAGGACGGGCGCATTATGGACATTGCCATTGTTGAGGTCTATCGGGGCGGTCAACTGCTCTCAACGCTGCGCCCGCGCCGCGATTTCTTCCCCCAACAGACCGACATGAACAGCATGACCATCGCCGCTGCGCACAGCACGCTGGAAAACGATGTGTACCTGCTGCTGCTGGATTGGGACGAAATCAGCCAAGACAACGCGACCTTTAAGGTCTACATCAACCCGCTGATTAACCTCGTGTGGTGGGGTGCTCTGGTCTTAATCGCAGGCATGGCCGTCGGACTGTACCCAACTGTCACCCCAGAGACCAGCCCACGCCGCACGGTGAAACCCGTGTCGGGTTTGGCGGAAGGGAGTGCGTGATATTGTGAAACAATTACGCCTGTTTTGGATTCTCTTGGCGCTGATGGTGGTCGGCATTGCCCACGCCCAGACCGACTCGCCACGCACCGTGACGGCGGACGAGGTCAACGCTATCGCCAAAGAATTGTACTGCCCGGTCTGCGAGAACATCACGTTGGACACATGTGGGACGGCGGCCTGTGACGATTGGCGCTACGAAATTCGCCTACAATTGGAGGCGGGTCTCAGCTCACAGGCTATCAAAGATGATTTTGTCCGGCGCTTTGGCGACCGAGTGGTCGGGACGCCCCAAGACCCGGCGCTGCGCGTGCTGTCGTTGGTAACGCCGTATGTGTTGGTAGCGCTGGGCGGATTTGTGCTGTTGAGCGTGTACCGGGGCGCACGGCGCAGGCCGCAGCGCCATGTCCTCGACACACTGCCCGACGATCACACCCCGACCGATGACGACCTGCGCGCTCGCATCGAGCGCGATATCCAAAGGTGAGGTTTTTTGTCCATGAGCAGTACCCTTGAACACTTGAATAACCCGCCCGCAGACCCGGCCCACCCGACTCCGCGCTTTACGCCCGCGTCGTGGTTCCTGCTGCTGTCGTTTATAGTTTTCGGCGCGGTGATTGCGGTGGCGTTGGCACGCCAGACGCAGGAACAACCGACCACCGGCCAAGCGCCCGACTTTACGTTTACCACCTTTGATGGGCAGACCGCCGCTTTGTCCGATTTGCGCGGGAAGGTGGTGGTCGTCAACTTCTGGGCGAGCTGGTGTGGGCCGTGTGTGGATGAAGCACCGGAACTGCAAGCGGCATGGGAACAATATCAGGCGCGGGGCGATGTGGTATTCCTCGGCATCGCTTACGCCGACAACGGCGTGCGTTCGATGGAGTTTTTGGAGCGTCATGGCATCACCTATCTCAACGCGCCCGACCTCGGCACGCGCATCTCGGCACAGTACGCCATCCGGGGCGTGCCAGAGACCTTCATTGTCGCTCCGGACGGCAATGTCGCCCAATTCATCTATGCCGGCGTCACCCATGCCCAACTCAGCGCGTTCATTGACCCGCTGCTACCTGATTCTCCCAGCGAGGAAACCTCCTCATGACCGTTGAATCCTTTATCATCTGCGTCGTGATGGGCGTGGTGACGCTGGCCGTGCTGGCTGCGCCGTTCTGGCGCGGCAGTCGGGTTTCTGCCGCGCAGATGACCTACCAGCGCCAGCGCGATACCCTGTTGGTCTACTATCAACAAGCTACCGCCAGCCTGCGCGACCTAGATGACGACCTACAGGCCGGTCGGCTGTCCGAGCCGGATTATGCCGCTGACCGTGAGCGTTGGATGCAGCGCGGCGTCCAGATTTTACGGGCGCTGGACGAACTTGACCGCTCCAACCCGGCGCTCGCGACGGCCACCCATGCGCCGACTGATGCGGTCGAACAGAACATCGAGGACGCGGTGCGCCGCTACATCGATGAACAAAACGGCCTCAAGACCCCCACCCAAGGATGAACCGCCTGATGCTTGTCCGTCTGCCTGTTTTATGGCGTGTCGTGCTGCTCGCAGGCGCGCTGCTGATGGTCGGTTGTACCGGCCTGTCCGGTGAACCTCGCGTGGTCGCCACAATCCCGCCTGTCCCAACTCGCGTCCCTGTGACCGACCCGCTGGCGCAGGGCGAGGCTATTTTCGCCGAGCGCTGTGCGTCGTGCCACGGCATCGGCGGGCGCGGTGACGGTGAATTGGTGACTAGCGGTCAATTGGCGTCTGTCCCCGACATGACCGCCCGTAGCGCCGACGTGACGCTTGATGACTACTACACCATCATCACCGAGGGACGCATCGAGAACATGATGCCGCCGTGGGAAGGCGCGCTCACCGAAGCCGAGCGGCGCGCCGTCGCCGCTTATGCCTACAGCCTTGCCACCAGCGGTGCACCGCTCACTGAGGAAACCACCCCCGTCCCCGCCGCGTTGGAGACCATCACGGTCGAAGGGGTGCTTGAAAATGGGACGGCGGGCGCGTCTGTGCCGGATGACTTGGTGCTGACCCTGTACGTCCTCACTATGGCGGGCGAAACCGTCGCCACCGAGGAAGGGGTGTCAGCGGGTGGGGAATATCGCTTCGAGGGGGTGACGTTCCGCCCGGATTATGCCTATCTTGTCAGTGTGGACTATGCTGGGACGACTTTCATCAGCGGGCTGGGGGTGCCGAGTGACCTGTCGGCAGAAACACCGTCTCTCGCGCTGCCAGTGACGGTCTATGAAGTCACCGATGACCCGTCTGTCTTGAGCGTTTCGCTGCTGCTGCATCAGGTCATGGGCTTAGACGAGGCGGGTGGTTCGGCCATGCTGACCGTCATGCGCTTCGACAATACCTCCGACCGCGTGTATCTGCCGTCTGGCGCGCCGCTGGACGATGGGCGGGCGCGGGTGCTGGAAATTCCCCTCTTGCCCGGCGCAGTTCCAACCGGCCTCGACCAAAACCGCTACGTTTGGGATGAACAGGCCAATCTCATCGTTGATACGCTGCCGGTGCTGCCCGGCGCGGGACATCTGGTGCATGTGCCGGTAGCGCTGCCGCCTGCTGACCGCTGGGAACTGCGCTACCAACTGCCGTACCCGGTCACGAACCAGCCAGAGCTGATGCTTGCTCCTGACCAGTTTACGGTCGAGAGTGCCCAGTTTGAGTCTCAGGGCGTAATGCAGTTCACCGGCGGGGTGTTTGAGGATTTCCTCGCTGAGCCGGTCGGCGCGAATCAGCCCATCGCCTTTACGCTGATGCCGAGGGGAGCTGACAGTCAGAATCCGCAAATACTCATCGGCATTGGGCTGATTGGGATGGGTGTATTGTCGCTGGGCGCGGCGGGGGTATTGGCGCTGCGTCAGCGCAGTCGTCCATCTGTGAGCGATGAGGCGCTGGTGGCCCAGATTGCCGCGCTCGACCTCGCACATCAGCGCGGCGAAATTGATGAGACAGTGTACCAGCGCCAGCGCGAAGCGCTCAAACGTCAGCTCGCCCGGCGAATGAAAGGGTAGGACGGTACATAAGGGGTTGGCACGCGCCGCCGATTGCCTGCACAATGAAGTTGGCCGCTGAACATGTTTTAGGCGGCTCATTGTGCAAACGGAAAAATTTATGAACACCGTCCGAGGCTATATCCAGTCGCTCCCGTATCTGGTCGGTCTGACCGACACCGAGCTTGATGTCATTATCCAGCACAGCCGGTTGTACCGTTTTGCGGCGGGAGAAACCATCTTCTGGGAGGGGGACGACAGCCGTGGGCTGTGGGTCATCGAACAGGGGACGGTCAAAATCTACAAGACGCGCCCCGACGGCGGTGAGTATATCTTGCACCTGTTAGGCGTCGGTGACACGTTTAACGACATGGCGGCGCGGGGCGGCGGCACAACCCCCGCCAGCGCCGCCGCTCTCAGCCCCGACCTGATGGTCTGGGTCATCCCACAGGCCACCATCCAGACCATTTTGACGCAGAACTCACAGGTCGCGCTCAACGCCATCAGCTTGCTGACGCGCCGGGTGCGTGGGCTGGTCAGCCAGATGGAAGACCTCGCCATGCACTCGGTTGGGGTACGGTTGGCGCGTTTCCTGCTGCACCAGAGCGAGTCCGAGTCGCCGCACCCGACCGGCGTCACCCGCACTGCTATCGCCGCACACCTGAACACCACCCCGCAAACCGTCAGCGTCGTGCTGCGCGAGTTCGAGACGGCGGGCGCGATTGCCTTCGACCGCCAGCGCATCCACATTCTCCAGCCCGCCATTCTGCGGCGGTTGGCACTGCTCACTCCCTGACGAGTATCACCTCGGCGGGTGACGGATGTCACCTTCGACCGTGGGTTTTAAGCCAGCTTAAATCGATACGCCCCACGCCCCGCTATCCTGAGGTTATTGACAGGACAGCGGTGCTTTTTTGTATGGAATACCCACCCATTACCCCTTGGATTGACCGGACGCGCTGCATCGGCTGCGGTGAGTGTGTCCGGCAATGCCCGACTGGCGCGCTGATGCGCCACGAGGGGAAGGCCGCCATCTTCGCACCCGACCGCTGTACCGCGTGCGCAGTCTGTGAGGAACACTGCCCGGTGGGTGCGGTGGAACTCCCGTTTTTCATTCAGCTATCGCCCAAATTTCAGGAGCGTTGACCATGAACAAGTCGTTGTTATCCCTCTTGCAGCGCATCACTGTAGTGATGATGTTTGCCCTGCTCACCGGCCTGCCGCTGACCGCCCAAAACGGTGGGGCAGTGGTCGAGTACACCCTGCACACCCAAATTAGCGGCCAGCCGGTCATTTCGTTTATCGGCGTCGGCGGAGACATCGACGGCGTGACCAACCCAGAGCTGGTGGCGACAGTCGGTGATACCGTCCGCATTACGCTGGTCAATCAGGTCGATATGACCCATGACCTGACCATCGACGCCTTCGGTGTGGCGACGCCGGTCCTCGCTCAGGGCGAGAGCGCCACGGTCGAGTTCGTAGTGGATGAGGTCGGCGTGTTCAGCTATTACGGCTCGACACCCGGCTACCGCGCCATCGGCATGGAGGCAGTTTTCCGCGTGATTGACCCAGCAGCGGCATTCCCAATGGCCGATGTGGTCGAATTTACCCTGCTCACCACAATGGGCGGCGACCCGTCGATGGCGTTCGTGGGTGTCGGCGGCGACATCGACGGCATATTTAACCCGGAACTCGTCGTAAACCTCGGCGATACCGTGCGGATTACCGTCATCAACGGCGACCCGATGCTGCACGACCTCAAGATTGACGAGTTCGGTGTCTACACCGGCGAACTGCTAGAAGATGAGCAGACCGTCACGGTTGAATTTGTGGCCAATCAGCCCGGCGTTTTCAAGTATTACTGCTCCATCCCCGGCCACCGTCAGATTGGGATGGAAGGTGTACTGACTGTGGTCGGTGAGGTCGTGGTGGGTGAGTCAGAAGCGCTGGCCGACTCGCGCACTGATGACGGTTACGCCGCCGAGACGACCAGCCATGACCACAGCGCGGCCACTGACGAAGTCAAGCCCGCCGCGACCGATGCGGTCTCGATTATCCGCAATCCAGCTGATGTGCCGCCGCCGGTCGGCGACCGTGAACCTCAGCACTTCCGCATCGACATGGAAACGGTCGAGGTCAACGGTGTGCTGGCCGACGGCACGACCTACCACTATATGACCTTTGACGGCCAGATACCGGGGCCGATGCTGCGCCTGCGCGTTGATGATACGGTCGATTTCTATCTGCACAACCGCGATGACAGTATGCTGCCCCACTCGATTGACCTGCACGCGGTGACGGGGCCGGGCGGCGGCGCGGTCTACACTCAGACCCTGCCGGGGCAGGAGACCCACTTCAGCTTCAAGGCGCTTCAGCCCGGCCTGTACGTCTACCACTGCGCGACCGCCAGCATCCCACATCACATCACCAGCGGCATGTACGGTCTGATTTTGGTCGAACCCGAAGGCGGCCTGCCCCCTGTTGACCGTGAGTTTTACTTCATGCAAGGCGAGCTGTATACCACCCAGCCCTACGGCACAGCGGGACACCTCGACTTCGACTATGACAAGATGCTGGATGAAGACGCCGAATACTTCGTGTTCAACGGCGCAGCCGCCGCGCTGACCACTGATGAGACCGCCATGCACACCGAGGTCGGTGAAACGGTGCGCGTGTTCTTCGGCGTCGGAGGCCCCAACGCCACCTCATCCTTCCACCTCATCGGTGAAATCTTCGACCGAGTGTACGACCAAGCCTCGCTGACCGCTGCGCCGCTGACCGATGTCCAGACC
>JALONW010000465.1 GCA_025454725.1 Anaerolineae bacterium | reverse complement strand
GTCGTCCAGCAGATAGGCGAACGCGCTACCGTCGGCGCTGAGGTAGAACTGGTCGGGTGCTTCGGTATCAATTTCGATGATGGGGATGCGCCCGGCGGGGTTCGACGGAGAGGCATAGTATAAGGTAGCGACATCGGTGGTCGGCTGGGCGGTCGAGAGGTTGGTGATGGTCTCGCGGTCGTTACTGACCACATACGCGACATGGGGGAAGTCAAGGCCATCGCGGATGTTGTCTGGGATGTCGAGGAGCTGGCTATTATCGGTCAAGAACAGCGTGACCGGTTCCGGCGTAAGCGTTGGCGGAAGGGTAGCGGTGGGGGGCAGGGTTTCGGTTGGTGTCGGCGTGATGGTCGGGCTGGCCGTCGCGGTCGGGGTGACGGTTGGCGTGGTGGTGTTGGTTGGGGTGGCGCTGGGTGTGGGCGTCGATGCATCGGTCGGTGTCAGGGTTGGTTCAGCCGTCGGTGTCGGCTCGGCAGCGCCAAGGTTGCAGGCGGTTAGTGATACCATCAAAAATAGGCAAACCACCGCATTTCTTGCTCGCATCGGCGGGTCTCCATGAGTAATCCACGTGAAATAGGGCGCTATGTTACCACACGGTAGGGTTACTCTTGCCTTACGTTTGCCGGGCGCTGAGGCAACGCTTTGCTGCGGAATTCGGGTGCATCTGGCCTTGACATGGACGGGGTGCGCGGGTATCCTATCATTCAGCAAGACGCCACTGTAGCTCAGCTGGTAGAGCAATGCACTGAAAATGCATGGGTCGCGGGTTCAAGTCCCGCTGGTGGCACACCCTAAAACCCGGTTCAGGACCCCTGAGCCGGGTTTTTCGTTTGTATGATAAGATTCAGTCCGGCGCATGATTCACCGCGCCAGTTGCTATGAACATGAAAATAGGCCGATTAGGGGGCTTTCGACCATGAGACCTCAATTGAGAGTTTGGACAGCCTGTATTTTGTATGTGCTGTTAGGTGTGACGGTGTTCCAGAGCGCGGCGCAGCCTTCGACCTGCACGACGCTGGTAACACAGGCACTTCAAGCCGTCGGACAAAACTGTCAGGGCTTGGGGCGTAACGCCGCCTGTTATGGGTTTGACCGGGTGGACGCCCGCTTTGCCTCGGAAGTGGAAGAGTCCTTCTTCAGCCAGCCCGCCGACACCACCCCACTGGACGAGTTGGTCGATATTCAGACCACGGCGCTGGATGTCGAACAATCGCGTTGGGGGATTGCCGTGCTGAACGTGCAGGCCAACGTCCCCAACACCCTACCCGGTCAGGCCGTGACCTTCCTGTTGATGGGTGATACGCAGGTTCAGAACGATGTCTCGGCTGATGAGGCGCTGGTGGTGGGTGAGCCGGTGCGCGTGGTGGTGACAGCAGGGCAGCGCGTCAATTTGCGCGGCGGCCCTGCCACGACCTTCAATATCGTCGGCAACGCCGACCCCGGTCAGCCGTTCGACGCCGACGCCCTCAGCACCGACGGCCAATGGGTGCGCTTGGCGGCCTTCAATGCGTGGCTCTCGCGCTCGCTGGTCGCGCCGCTGACGGCGGGTGAGAGCCTCGACTCGCTGCCAGTGACCGATTCCGATGCGCCGTCGCCGATGCAGGCCTTCTACTTCCGCACCGGCATCGGTGCGCCGACCTGTGAGGAAGCCCCCGACGTATTGGTGTTGCAGGGGCCGAACGAAGTGCGCGTGCGCTTGTCGGTCAACGGCGCGGAAGTCGAATTGGGGTCTACCGCCATCCTCCGCAGCGCGCAAGAATCGTTCAGCAGCCTGAGCGGGTCGCCGGTCTTTGGCGGTCTCGTGTCGGGCTTTGACCCGGTGGGCGACCCCGCCTGCCTCGCCACCGAGCTGGCGCTGGTTGAGGGCGATGCGCTGGTGAACAGCGAGAGCGCGCTGCACATCCCGCTGGGCCACCGCAGCCGTACCGTGACCTGCTTAAATGAGGACAGCATGCCGGTCTTTACCAGCCCGTGGGGCACGCCTGAACTGCTGACCGAGGAAGACCTGAGCGCACTGGGTTATGTTGAGACGCTGCCGCTGCCGCGCCCGGTCACCCTGCCGTCGCAAGAGGAAATTGACGAGAGCGTGGCGCGTGGTCCCAACGTCAAGCCGGAGCCGACCCTCCTACCGCTGATTGCTCGTCCGACGCGAGTCGTCCCCACGCCTGACCCGTCGCGCCCGACTGCTACGGCTGCACCTCAGAACCCTAACGGACCGACGGCGACGCCGGAGCAGGTCAGCAATGCCCCATCCTGTGACGGTTTTCGCGCTACGTCGCCGTTTGGCCCAGTGAGTGAAATCGTTCAATTCTTCTGGGACCCGGCGCGTAACATCTACGGCTACCAGCTAGAGGTGTCGGCATTGGATGACGGCGATAGGATTGAGCAAAGTACCCAGCTTTATCGAATCGGCTCGACGGAAACCAATTACACCCTCGACCTGCGCCAATTCTTTGGTAGTGGCACGAGCTTCTTCGGCAACGGCATCCGCTGGCGGCTTCAAGTGCTGATATTAGACGCTAACAGCAATATCACCACGCTGTGCGAGACTCCCTATACCGACAACGACTATCAGCGGTAACAGTGATTTTATGTCCAGATTTGTGGGATAGTCGAACTATCCCACAATATCCCAAGTTTCCCGCATCTTGGGATATTTTGGGATAAAATGCCCGATGCAGCGGGTAAGCGGGTTTGTGCTATACTCAGCGGCTGTTGACCCATGCAGCAGGCAGAACAAGGCGGGATTTTCCATGCTTGATGTGACGACGCTAACCCTCGGCGAGATTGTGGCCGGTCTGGACGCTGGGACATTCTCTTCGGTAGAGCTGACCAGCGCCTATCTTGTCCGGATTGAGCAAGTCGAACCGAAGGTGCAAGCGTTCATTACTGTTACCGGCGAGCAAGCCCTTGCGGCGGCAGAAAGCGTGGGACGAGGCGCGATCGGCGGCTTCGTCAGCCTCGCCGCCATCGGCGAGGGCGTGCTCCATCGCTGCGAGTGCCAGCGAAGCGGCGCGCGCGCGTT
>JALONW010000464.1 GCA_025454725.1 Anaerolineae bacterium | reverse complement strand
AGCCCCGGACGAGACTGTCGGTCAGGTGCTGCATCCCCGGCGTCCCGCGCACGTTATAACGCTGCCCAAAACGGCGCATGACCTCTAGGCCGAGGAACATGTCGGTTAGGCCGTCGCCGTAGCCGATGCCCGCCGGGGTCTCGGCGTTGTACTCGACGAATCGCAGGTAACCGGTTTCTGGGCGGTAAAACGAGTCGAGGCGGCTGGAAGTCCACGGGGTTTTAATCCCTGCTTCTTTGTCGAAAAACAGCATCTCTTCCTCATAGGGTTCGAGGTCGAGCTGCTGTCGCATGGCGACATCTTCCATCAGCGCGTCGTGTATCTTGCGGAAACCGCTGAGGATAAGCGCGGTGCGCTCTTGCAGATAGCGCCATGCGTCGGACGTGTAGAAGTGCGGGCGCAGCACCCGACAGACCGGATTCGGCCCAAAGTACAGGCGCTGCTGCCGCTGCACGTCCATGACCTGCTGGTGGGTCTCCTCGGCCAGTCCAGCAACCAGCAGGTCGTGATAGTGTTGGATGGCCTGATGAATCATTCGGTCTTTTTACTCCGGGGCGCACGCTTCTTGGGGGTCGAGGTTTCGGATTCGGTCGGTACGGTATCAATCGGCATTTCGCCCGGCATCACCGGCAAATCTTCCTCCATCGGCGCGATTTCCTCGGCCACAGGGGCGATCACCGGGTTCTTACGCGGACGACCGCGCCCGCGCTTGACCGGCACACCGTCCACCATCAGCGGTGTAGAAGACGATTTGGCTTTTGGCTTCTTCTTGGCGGATTTGGCTTTCGACTTGGGCGCTTTCGGCGGCTTGACTGGCTTATCGGCGGCGGCCTTCGGCGGACGGCCCCGACCGCGCTTCACCGGCTCACCCGACTCGGTGGTTTCGACTGCGGCGGCCTTCGGCGGGCGACCGCGACCGCGCTTCACTGGTTCGGTGGCAGATGCACCCGATTCAGTGCTTTCAGCAGCGGACTTCGGCGGACGGCCGCGACCACGCTTGACCGGCGCAGCGGCTTCGGCCTTCGGCGGGCGACCGCGACCGCGTTTGGCGGTTGCGGCGGGCGCGGTCTTGAGCGTCGCCTTGCCAGTCACATAGCTGTACCAGTAGTAACGCGTGCCGGTGGCCTCGGCGCTGTCTTTGGCAAAGCGGATGGTCATGTCCGCCATGTGCGAGACCATCCAGTCGAAATTCTTCTTACCGAGGCTGTTGACATCCATGTCTGGCGCGGGGTTCATGAAGTCGATGGCATAGGGGATGCCGTCACGGACGGCAAACTCGACCGTGTTCATGTCGTAGCCCAGCGCCTGCACCAATTTGAGCGAGTCGTCGTGGATGCGCTGGTACAGCTCCGGCGAAAAATCGTGTTCCTCAAAATAGCGGCCAGACCCGTGACGCCCCGGCTTATATTTCATGATGTGCAGGTCAGATTGTCCCAGCGCCATCACGCGGGCGTAATTGTCCCACTGGATATATTCTTGCAGCACCATCGTCAGCAGGCCGGACTGGTTGTAGTAGTGCCACAATTCTTCCATCGTGTGCGCGACGTAGACCCCCTGCCAGCCGCCGCCGTGGGCATCCTTGAGGATGACCGGGAAGCCGTTGACCATATCGACCAGCTTTTCCCATTCCAGCGGGTAGACGAGGTTGCGGAGCGACTCGGTTGGGACGATGCCGGGGACATAACTGTGGTTGGGCAGCACGACCGTCTTGGGGTGCGCGACGCCCAATAAATCGGCCAGTGAGGCGTCAAAAAATTTATCGTCCGCTGTCCACATAAACGGGTCATTGACCACTTTCACGCCCTGAAGCGCGGCGTTTTTGAGGTATGACCGGTAATAGGGGACTTCGTGGCTGATGCGGTCAACGATAACGCGGTATTCGGTCGGCTCGTTCATGGCCGTGCCGCCGACCTTCATATATTCGGCCACCACGCCCTCATCGCGGCGGTTGACCTCCTCTAGGAACGCGGGTGGAAACGACCACTCACGTCCGACGAATAAGCCTATTTTTAACGGTTTAGATGCCATTGTTGGTGAACTCCTGAAAAAGTGGCTGCATGTTGCAAAGGGTAAATGTCAATTAAAGCGGGCGCGAGTTACGCGCCACCGAGGTAAGCGCGAAGCATCCGCTCCCAGTACGGCCAATCGTGGCACCAGCCATCCCACTCGCGCAGGGCGTTACCGATGCCCTTGGACCACAGCACGCTGGACATCTGGCGCGAACGCTCCAAGAGAGGGTCATCACGCCCGACCACCATGATAATTTCCATACGCTGGAGCAAGCTGAGGCGGTGCGGGTCATTTTCACCGGGGATATACCATGTCGGGTTATTCATGTAGACGTGTTCACCATTGTAGCCGCTGGCCCAATAGCTGATGTCGTATAGCCCGCTCATGGCAAGCACCCGGTTGACCATTTCGGGGTGCTTGAGCGCGAAATTCATGGCGTGGTACGCCCCAAAACTCGCCCCCATCGTGATGGTAAAAGGGTGCTGATTCTTGGCGCGCATCATCGGCATAATTTCATGATAAAGGTAATTATCATATTGCGTCTGACGCCACGCCCGGTGGCCCGGGTGCGCCCCCCAGTTATACCAGCTTTCGGCGTCCACACTATCGACACAATAAAACTGGAAATAACCCGCATTAATCCAGTCGCTTAAGCGGTCCCAGACCCCTCGGTCTTCCCACTCGAAAAATTTCCCTTTCGAGGTGGGGAAAACCAATACCTTCGCCCCGGCGTGGCCGAAAACCAACAAATCCATGTGCCGTTGTAGCGATGGGCTAAACCATCGGTGATATTCTCTGTGCATTGGCCTTTATTCCTCCCCCGGTGAAAAAATTGCCGCCCCGTCAAACCTGCTGCGCCAAGCGCACTGCGCCTGCGGCATTTAGTACGCCTGCGCCCTGCCGTTCGGCGGGTTGGTGTGTCAGCGGTTGTGCCGACCGGCACAGCGCCGCCTTGACCTGTGCAGGCGAGAGTGTCGGGCGCGCCTCTAGCATCTGCGCGGCCACCGCGCTGACCAGCGGCGCGGCCACCGATGTCCCG
>JALONW010000463.1 GCA_025454725.1 Anaerolineae bacterium | reverse complement strand
CTGAGTGGGTCGGTGCGCCCGGACAAACCTGCCCTGCGCGTCAGCATCGAACAGCCGGGGCTGCCCAAGCGTGAGTTCACCGTCAGCGGCGGCCACCTGATGGTCGTGCCGCTGGCGATTGGCGAACAAGCCAAGCTGAAAATCCGCGTCCTCGCACGCGGCGCAGAGGTCAACGGGCGGCGCTCGCTGACGGTCGAGGCGGTCGGCGGGACGGTCGGCCTCATCCTTGATGCACGCGGTCGACCACTGCTCAAGAACGCCAGCACTGCCCAGCGCGCCGACCTGATGACGCGCTGGGTATCAGAGATAACCGGAGACGAGCGCCGCGACATCCCCGCCGAATGGCTCAAGCCGGTGGACGACCCGCTGCCACCGTCACCCGACCGTCCGCGCCGCCGGGGTGGGCGTCGCCGGGGCAAGCAGGCCGCCGCGCCGGTGGCCGAACAGCCCGATACCGACACGCTCTCGCTCGATGACCTGCGGAAGTAAGGGGATAACCGACCGATGAACATCTTTTACCCAGAACAGCGCCCCGCCATGCGCTTGTCGGTCATCCGGCGCGAGGTGGCACTGCCAGAGGAAGCCAGCGGTGTCGTGGCCGTGACGGTCGGCCAGCGCGTGGACGTGCGCGACGTGGTGGCACGTGGCCTCGTGCCGGGGCGCTTCGTGGTGGTGGACGCGCAGGCTTTCTTCAAGCTCAAGCGGCCAGAGGACCTCACGCCGCTGCTGTTGGTCAACGTCGATGACGAGGTGGACGAAATCAAGCCGATTGCCGGGCAGGATTCGGCACGCGGTCGGCGCTTATTCAGCCCGGTGGCCGGGCGCGTGGCGGCCATCAGCGAGGGGAACATCATCATCGAACAGCTCAACGCGGTGATTGACCTTGAGGCCGGGCTGCGCGGTCAGGTGGCCGAGGTCTACAATGGGCGCGGCATCGTGGTCGAGGCCACTGGGGCGCGCATACAGGGCGTTTGGGGCAACGGTGGGCGCGCCATCGCGGTCATCGCCAACGAGGGACAGAACGCGCTGGAAAACACCTCCATCGACGCGCTGGGGTCGCGCTACAGCAATACGGTGGTGGTGCTGCGCCGCCCCATTACTGAGGACATCCTCGACGCGGCGGCGACGCAGGGCGTCTCAGCGCTGGTTGCGCCTAGTATGCCCTACAGCTTGGTCGAGCTGGCTGTCCTTCAGCCCTACGCGCTGATACTGGTCGAGGGGTTCGGCGCGGCGCGGATGAACCGGGGGATGTCACAGGTCTTCCAAGAGCTGGAAGGCTTACAAGTGACGGTCGATGCCTCGCAGCCGCAGGTGTGGGAGGCGCGCCGCCCAGAGGTCGTGATGAACGTCCAGCCGCGCCAGAACGAGACCCCGGCCCGTCCCAGCCCCAACCTGACCCTGCGGTCTGGGATGTCGGTACGGATTTTCGGAGGAGACCACAGCGGAATGCTCGGTACTGTGGTAAATTTGCCAAATGAGCCGCTTTTGTTGGACAATGGTCTTCGTGTCCCCTGCGCTCTGGTAGAATTGACAGGCACGCAGCGCGCCGCTGTGCCGCTTGCCAACCTTGAAGTAATGGGGTAAACCCAGAGAGATACGGACCAGCGCGTGAGCAGGCTGGGGCTTTTAACCGGCGGAGCCGACTGAACGGCCTGCACTTATTCCAAGGAGACGGGGGATGTCCAACCGCAACGACAACGACGATTTCAACTATGATGATGACATTTTTAGTGACCGCACTGGACAGGGGGGCGGCACGGGGGATGACCTCAACTTCGATGAAGACCTGCTAACGGGGGATGAGCTGACCTTTGAAGATGAGGTCAGGCAGGACAGGCGCGGCCCCAGCCGGGCATTCGTCATTCTGGCTGTATTGATTATCATCCTGTTCTTGGTCGGCTTGGGCGGTATCATCTTCTTCCTGACGCGCAGCACCGGCCCGACCCCCACCCAGCTCACCGCCACACGTATTGTCGAGCTGAACTCCACACAGGTCGCGTTCCTCGCCGCCACCCAGACCCAGAGCTTCG
Source organism: Anaerolineae bacterium (assembly GCA_025454725.1). Taxonomy (GTDB): domain Bacteria; phylum Chloroflexota; class Anaerolineae; order Aggregatilineales; family Phototrophicaceae; genus Flexicrinis. Next base: position 1,033 of record JALONW010000463.1, on the reverse strand, counting down.
ACAATGAGCAGGCCACCGCTACCGGTGTCGTGCTGGGCGTGACGGCTACCGCTGAGTTCTTCGTCAGCGAGACGGCGCAGGCCGAGCTGGCTCAGACCCAAGCGGCGGTCGAGCTGGCTCAGACCGAGCAGGCCGCGCCGACCGAGACGCCCGAACCGTCCATCACCCCGACGCTGGACGACGCGGGTGCGACCGCCGCCGCTGATCTGACGCTGCAAGCGCTGCCGCCGGTCGCGCAGATTACCGCCCAGTTTGAGACCCAAGTGGCGCAGGAGTTTGCACTGACTTCGGCAGCGGCCACCGCCACGGCAGAGGCCAACCCACCCACTGCCACCGGCATCGGCGGCCCCGGCTTCGGTGAAGTGTCCGACGTGTTCATGACCATCACCGCGCTGGCGCAAACGCTTAACCCGGCAACATCAGTTCCAGCCACCCAAGACCCGAACAATGGCCTTGGTGGTACGCCCTTCCTCGTGCCAACCGCGATTGGTGGCGGCACAGGCGGCGGTCCGACCACACTGCCGGACACCGGCCTGTTCGATGACATCACCGGCGTAGGCGACCTCGGCACGCTGGCGCTGATTGTCCTCGGCTTGGTCGGCGTCATCATCGGGGCGCGCCGCCTCCGCAAGTAGGTATGATGCGTAGGGGCGCAGCGCGCTGCGCCCTCAACTGTTTTGTCAAACCCCCTTTCTGGTTCGCTGGAAAGGGGGTTTTCTATATTCGTGCCTATCGTCCCAAAACCGGTGGCGTTGGTGGAACGATTTTGGAACGGTGACCTTATAAGGTTGCTCATGACCGAAAAGCAACCTATGGAGGGCTTCCACCAATGTCTAAATTCACCCGTTTTAGCCTAACGTTGATGGTTCTGCTGTTTGCCAGCTTTGGCTTACATGCCCAAGACCTGACCCCGCAAGAACGTGCCGTAGAGGCCATTCAAGTGGCGATAGACAGCAACCGCACCTACCTCAACCTCGGTCAGTTGGGGTTGACCGAAATCCCCGCCGAAATCACACAGGCCACCAGTGTCGAA
>JALONW010000098.1 GCA_025454725.1 Anaerolineae bacterium | reverse complement strand
GCGTCGCGGTGGTATCGGTCGGGGTCTCGGCGGTGGGGCTGGTCTCATCGGGGGCGTTGGTGGCCTCGACGACAGGCTGTTCGGTGGTTGAGCCGCCCCCTTCACCTTCTGCCACGAGTCGGAATGCCCCGACGGTGTTGGTCGTCACACCCGCCGCCGGGAAGACGGTCACATAGTTGACGCCCTCGGACAGCGCGATATTGACGACCGAGACGCCGCCGACCGCGGTGGTATCGGTGGAGGTCGCCAACAGGTTGCCCGCCGCGTCGGTGACTGTGAGGGTCAGGGCAAGCCCCGCCTCAGACGTGACAGCCACCGAAAATACCTCACCCGCCGTGGCGGTGTAGGTATAGACCTGTGCGGGCGCGTCTTCCTCAATTTGGCCGACGATGGAGGTCCCCAGCGTAATAGTGCGCTGGGACTGGGCAAAGACATTTACGGTAAGCACGACAAGCATCACCACGAGGGCGGCGCGGGTTATCAAAGGACGAAAAGCTGCGTTTAGGGGCATGACCATCTCCGATCTGTCGTTCGCAGTAGGTTTTTAACTCTAACGGACGCGGGTAAGCCGGGCAAGCGTTAAAACTGCACGCTTGCCCAACGGTCTCTATGATTCTGGGGTAGGGGTGGGCGGCTCAACCACCTCCGGCGGGGAAAGCTCGACGAAAGTGGTCAGGCCCTCGCGGACGGCCACCTGACGGACTACACGCCGTCCGTCGAACGTGACGACGACATCGTAGACGCCAGCGGGGACATCCGAGAACACGAAGTTTTCGCCCCACTGTGGGTCAGGATTGACCTGTGAGCCGCTGCCACGAAAAACGTAGCTGGTGGTTACGTCACGGGGAACGCCGCCGACCAGCAGGGTAATGTCGGCGTCGTCGATGAATTCACCCCGGCTGTCCACCACGCGCCCGGCAATCGTGCCGTGGTTGACGTAGGGAGCCAGCCACAGCACCGGATTAACCGTGGTGCCGTAGGTATTCTCGCCCAGTCGCACCTCAAAGTGGACGTGGGGGCCGCCGGACTGGCCGGTATTGCCCAATAGCGCGATGGCCTGTCCCATCTCGACCTGTTCACCGGCCACCACCAGCGGCGCTTCGAGGTGGGCGTAGAGCGTCCACAGCTTGCGCCCCTGATAACCGAAATCATGTTCGATGACGACGACGTTCCCGTAGGACGGTGAACTTTGGAAGATGGGAGTCTGTTCGCTGGTGGCGAAAATCACGAGGCCAGACCCAGCGGCACGCACGGTCGTCCCAATCTCATTGGGCATGTCGATGCCGTGATGGATAGGATACGGGGCATCGTTGGGGCCATCCGTGCCGTACTCGTAATAGTTGAGGGCGCGGTTGGTGCGGTCGGGGTCGATGGGCCGGGCGAACCAGTAATGGTCACGGGGGTCACGGGCGACCGGTACTGGCAGCGACGGCGGGTTGGTCGGGACAGGGCGCGGTGTCTGCGCGAGGCGGGTTGCCAGCGGCGCAGTGGTGGCGTCCGACCCTGCCGGGAGTGCGGGAGTCGCGGTCGCGCCGGTGATGGGGTCACTGACTGGCGGCAGCACTACAACATTGTTGGCGGGGATGAGCGCGCTGGTCGGCGCGGTGTCGGGCGGCAGCGTCGGGACGACAAACAGACTCTGCCCCGGCAGCGCGACCGTCGGGACGGGCGTCCCACCGCCTTGTACCCCAATCAAGAGGATGTCCTGCCAAGCGCGGGTTGGGATGATGGTCACGGCCTCGGTCGGGATAAGCGGACGGTTTTCGCCGTCGGGACTGCTATTTAAGACTAGTAGCGCCCCGAACCCACCAAAGGCGGCCAAGATAACAAAAACAGCGATTAAGCCTCCGCGCATTTGGTTAGCCCCCCGCGCTTCCGCCGGGTGTCGGCGTCGGTTGTGGGATGGGGGTTGCGGTCGGGATGAAGCCGCCGAGCTGGTCGTCCGTCCACAGCTCACGCATGGCGTCCAGCCATGAAAGGCCATCGGGCTTGTAGAACATCCAATAGTTGATGGCGTTGAAATTCAGCCGCCAATCGGTGCTGGCGGGGTAGGGCAGCCAGCCGTAATCACCGGCCACTTCGGTGATGTCCACATAGTAACCTTCTGGCATGGTCTCACGGACGCGCCCACCGTTTTGGTAAGCCACGACATCGTTGGAGGCACGACTGTTGAAGTCCCACGGCATAGCACGCAGCGGCTCACCGAGTTGGCCGTCCTGTGCGCCGTCCGCTACGCGCAGGAACACCCGCCACTGGGTGCCGACCTCGTTGTCCTCGCGGATGACCTCGACATCGGGCGGGAAGCCGCCCAGCGCCGCGTTGCGATTGACCGAGAAGGCGCGCCCGGTCTTGTGCCAGTTGCGGACTTCTTCACCCGGCTGCTGCGGCTGGTCAATCGGCCAGAAAGCGTCATCAAGGCGCGAGAGGAAATCGCGCCCACTGGCCTCTAATACCCGTTCGCGCAGCGCGTTAAACGAGTCGTTGACACGGTTGCTCAGGTTAGGGTTGGGCGCTTGGACATTGTTGGTCAGGCTGCCCAGCGGGTAGATGCCGTTGGCTAGGCGGGTCTCCTGCTCGATGTATAAGGCTTCCGTGCCGCTGGGAAGGCCGCCGCTGTTGACCAACGCCGCCGGGAGTGGCTGACCCGTCCAGACGGGTTTGTCGGCGCTGGGCGGGACGCTGATAATCTGTGGGACAGCCTCAACGCTGCTGAACGGGTAGACCGTCAGGTGGGTCGCGCCGGTGGTATCGACGGCGGCGATGACCGCGCTGCCGTCAGGTGACCATGCTGGGCTGCGCCCGCGGCCCAAGACAGTTGGGGGCGCGCCTCGGTCACCCATGTCTTGGACGAACACCTTATCGAGTCCAGCGTCCAGCGCGCTGTAGGCGAGAAACGCCCCGTCAGGCGACCATGCGGCATAATCTTCGTTCCGACTGGGTGTGTTGGTCAGGTTAATTGGGTTGCTAATGTCGTCCAGCGACGTCACATAAATATCGGCTTGGCCGCCCTCGCGGATAGAGGTAAAGGCAATCTGGCGGCCATCGGGCGACCACGCTGGCCGCATATCGGCGGCGCTGTCCGTGGTGATGGGCTGGAGGGTAGCGTTGACGTCGGTGACGGGCAGGACATAAATGTCGAGGTTTCGGTTTTGGTAGGTCTCGTAAACCAGCCAGTTTGAGTCCGGCGACCAGCTTGGTGCGCCCTCGTAGGCGAGGTTAAAGGTCATCCTACGGGTCTGGCCGGTCAACAGGTCGTAAATGTACAGCTCCCAGTTGCCGTCGCGATTAGAGGCGTAGGCCAGCTTCGTCCCATCGGGCGACCATGCCGGGTCGCGTTCGTCGGCGGGGTCGTTGGTGATGCGGATGGGCTGGCGCGTCGTGACGGGAACCGCCCACAGGTCAGTTTGACCATTTTCGCGCAGGACAAAAGCAATCGTCCCTCGCGATTCGAGGACGGCGGGCAGCGGTGTCACGGTAGCGATGACCACTGGGGCGACCGGTTGACCGGCGATGTTGGCGGGCGTGGCGGTCGGTTGCAGTGGGTTGGTGAGCAGCGAGACAGCGAGGTCTGGGTCGGTCAGGACGCCTGCCGCAGTGTTTTGGCGCGGTTGGGTCGCCCAGATAACCACGCCGATGACCGCCATCAGCGAGACGACCAACAGGCCGCTGAGGGCGCGGTTGCGGGCGCGCAGCGGGTCTTCTGGGATGGCGGCGCGCATCTCGGCGCGGGCGGCACGGCGCGCCATCGCCCCTTGAACGCCGGTGCGTGCGCCCCCGGCAGCGGTCGTCATGCCTCGGCTGACCGCCTTGCCGCCGATGCCCAGCACCCCGCCGAACAGCCCGGCGATGAACAGGCCGATTCTGAGCAGAATAGCGCCGATGAAGCCGACGATGCCCAGCAGTCCACTGCGTTCGCCAGCGCGGGGACTGCCCAGCACCAGCCGCAGGCCGTCCGAGGCGAGCGTGGCCGCCCCCAGCCCGGTCTTGAGCAGGATTAACGTGAAACGGTCGGTGAAACGGTAAGCGCGCAGCAGCATGATTCAAACAGTTTCCGCGTAGAAATCTCCGCCGATTGTAATGGCAAATGGGGCTGAGGGCAATTGAACGGTAGGGAAATAGGTGCGTAGTGATGCGTTTAGCCTCCCATCATCAACCATTCAGTAGCGCAGAAGTTTGTTTTTTGCGACAATAGGGTGACGGAAGTCCTAAAAGTGGATGATGAGGTGGGTGGATGGCGCGGTTTGCGGTCTTGGTGCTGGTGTTGATGCTGGCGGCGGTCGGGGTAGCCGCTCAAGATAGTACGGTCGAAGAAGCGGCGGCAGGTGAGCCGGTCGTGCATGTGGTGACGTATGGCGACACGCTGTTTCGCATCGCCCAGCGCTACGGCGTGACGGTCGATGACATCGCCCGCGAGAACAATATAGCCTACACGTGGAGCATCCAGCTTGGTCAGCGGTTGACCATCCCCGGCCTAATACTGCCGACCGAGCCGGGTTCGGTTGATAACCCATTAGTGGCGGGAACGCCAGTTGACCATGTAGTTCGCCCCGGCGAAACCTTGAACACCATCGCCCGGCGCTACGGCGTGACCATTGAGGCGATTTTACGCGGCAACCAGATTGGCAATCCCAATTTGATTATGACTGGCCAGACGCTCAAAATTTGGACGCCGGAATCGACTTCATCAGCGGAGACGGTGACGGATAGCGCACCGGAAGTGGTCGAGACGGCGGCTGATGATTCGCTGGAGACGACCACCGTCGAAGTCCCCTATACCCACATTGTCCGCAGCGGCGAGACGTTGGGGACGATTGCGCGAAGCTATGGCGTGACGGTCAACCAGCTCATCAGCGCCAACAGCCTGCCCAACCCCGACCGGATTTTGGTCGGGGCGGTCATCGTCATCCCCGGTCGGTCGGCGGTCGTGACGCAGGGCAACACGGCTGAGGCATTGGCTGACCTTACCCCGCCTACGCCGTCGGTCACGGTTGGTAAACAGGTGATTGTTGACCTGAGCGAGCAGCGTGTCTATGCCTTTGAGAGTGGCGTCTTGGTCTTTACCGCCATTATCTCGTCGGGTCTGCCCGCCACGCCGACCGTTTTGGGTGATTATGAGGTCTACTATCGTCTTGAATCGCAGACGATGAGTGGCCCCGGCTACTACCTGCCCGGCGTCCAGTGGGTGCAGTATTTCTACAGCGGTTATGCCTTCCACGGCGCGTACTGGCACAATAATTTTGGTCAGCCCATGAGCCACGGATGTGTGAACATGCGGAACGAAGACGCCGAATGGCTGTTCCGCTGGGCGAGCATCGGGACGCCGGTGCGCGTTCAGACGTAAGGGAAGTAATGAGTGATGAGGGGTGTTTGTAAATTGGGCGGATGCACAGCGAGGACAGGGCAGGCCCTGTCCCTACAGGCGTAAATCCTCCCACACACAGGTGAAAATGGCGTAGGATTATCCGTCCTGTAGGGACAGCACCTGTGCTGTCCGCTGATGTTAAAAATATTTGCAAACATCTGAAAAAATGGCGCGTCGGAAATCGGCGCGCCATTTTTCTTACTGACCAGCGATGCCCAAAACCTCGGCTTTGTCTTGCATGGCTTTTAAGACCAGCGGGACATGAAAACCCCATAGGTCAACTTCCAGTAGCGCCGCGCCTTGCTCGACATCCTCGCGATTAACGCCGCGGGCGAAGGCCTTGTCCTTCCATTTCTTCTTGATGGATGATACCTCGACATCGCGTACGTCTTTGGACGGGCGAACGAGTGCAGCGGCGGTAATTAGGCCGGTCAGTTCATCAACAGCGAACAGTGCCTTGTCGCGCAGGGTAGTGCGGTCATCTGCGCCGAATGGCCCGTGGCTGAGGATGGTGCGAATGTCCTCCTCGCTGAGGCCGCGTTCACGTAGGATGGGCGCGCCCGCGATGGGATGGCGCTCTAAATCGGGATGAATTTCCCAGTCAAAATCGTGCAGCAGGCCGACCAAGCCCCAACTGTCCGCATCCTCGCCAAAGTGTTCAGCGTAGGCGCGCATGGCGATCTCGACGGACTGCATGTGCTTGCGTAGGCCGTCCGATTGGACGAATTCACATACGATGTCCCATGCCTGTTGGCGTTCCATGTTAACTCCTTTAAGTGATGAGTTTAGTATTCGATGGTAAGCGGGTGGAAATGGTCGAACGACTCTTTTTTCGGCTGTAGGGGCGCAGCGTGCTGTGACCTCCTACTTCATTTCCCCAAACTTTTTCATATGTGCGTATTTGCCAATACCCTCTCATCACTCGCCACTCATCACTAACTCTTATGACCCCAGCGTGCCATAGTCGCGCAGTTTGGGGACATAGCGCGCCATCAGCGCGACGACCGCCAGCGTCCCAAACCCTCCGAACACGACCGCGCCAACCGGTCCCAACAGTGCCGCCGCCACCCCGGACTCGAAGCCGCCGAGTTCGTTGGATGCGCCGATAAAGATGCTGTTAACGGCGTTGACGCGCCCACGCATGGCGTCAGGGGTGTGGGTCAGCACGAGGGTGTGGCGGATAATGACGCTGATGTTATCCAATGCGCCGAGCGTGAACAACATGGCCGCCGACAGCCAGAACGAGGTAGACAGCCCGAAGATAATGGTGGCGACCCCGAATCCTGCTACCGCCCAGAGCAGTGTCTGCCCGGCACGGCTGAAGGGTGGGCGGCGGGAGACGACCAGCGCCATCAGGATTGCGCCGACCGACGGCGCGGCACGCAGAATGCCGAGGCCGACCGCATCGGTATTGAGAATGTCTTTGGCAAACACGGGGAGTAAGAAGGTCGCGCCGCCGAACAGCACCGCGAACATATCCAGCGTAATTGAGCCGAGGATGACCTGCGAACCCTTCAGGAAACGGAACCCAGCGCGGACCGACTGCCACGGGGTCTCGGTGTCGGTGGCGTAATCGCGCTGTTTGCTCTGGAGCAGCAGCAGCGTCACGACCAAGACCAAGCCCGCTAGCGCATTGATGAGGTAGACCCACGCGGCGCTCCCCGTCCCGGCGATGATGAAGCCGCCCAGCGCCGGGCCGAGGATGGCCGAAAGCTGCCAGATACTGGAACTCCATGTCGCCGCGCTGAAGTAGTATTCCGGCGGGACGGTCTGCGGGGTCAGCGCGGACTCAGCGGGGTTGTTGAAGGCACGCGCCGCGCCGATGACCGCCAACAGGCCGTACAGCACGGGCAGCGAACCGTTGTTGAGCGAAATCAGCATCAGTCCCAGCGAACACACGACCAAGACCAACTGCGAGATGAGCGTAATCCACTTGCGGTTATAGCGGTCGGCGACGTAGCCGCCGGGGACGGACAGCAGCATCACGGGGAGGATTTGCACCAGCCCGACCAGCCCCAGCGCCAGCGCATCGCCGGTGCGCTCATACAGCTCCCAACCGACGGCGATGCTGACCATCATCTCGCCGATTTGCGCGACGAATCGCCCCGCGAACAGCAGACGGAAATCGCGGAAGCGCAGCGCGGCATACGGGTCGCGTTTTACAGGTTCACCCGACATTTTTTACACCTAGTTTACGTTTGTAGGGGTTTCGCCCAGTGGGAAACGGATAGCGGTATAGTATAGTTGGATTTCAGGCGGCAAGCGGGCTACATTTAAGTCCATTCCTTGGCACAGACACATCAAAAAGGGGCGCGCAGATGCGGATACTCATCTTAGGCGGGACGGTGTTTTTGGGGCGGACGATTGCCGAGGCAGCGCTGGCGGCAGGGCATGAGGTCACGCTGTTCAACCGGGGCAAGTCTAACCCGGCGGCATTTAAGGATGTCGAGACCATCACCGGCGACCGGACGACCGACCTCGATAAGCTCAAGGGGCGGACGTGGGACGCGGTCATCGACCCCAGTGGCTACATTCCCAAGCATGTCGGGGCGTCGGCGCAGGCGCTCAAGGACAGCAGTGAGCATTACACCTTTATCTCGACGATTTCGACCTACAAGAATTTTTCGATTCCCAACATGGACGAGTCCGCGCCGGTCGGCACGCTGGAAGACCCCACGGTCGAGACCGTCACCGGGGAGACCTATGGCCCGTTGAAGGTGTTGTGTGAGCAGGCAGCAGAGGCGGCCATGCCGGGGCGGGTGCTGAGTGTCCGTGCTGGTTTAATCGTCGGTAACTATGACCCGACTGACCGCTTCACCTATTGGCCGTGGCGCGTGCAGAAGGGCGGCGATTTCGTCGCGCCTGAGTCGCCCGCTTACCCGATGCAGGTCATCGATGCCCGCGACATCGCGGACTGGGTGCTGCACATGGCCGCGGCGCGCAAAGGTGGCGTCTACAACGTCACTGGGACGCCGACCACGCTCGGCGATGTCATTTCGTCGGCACAGCGGGCGACAGGCAGCGATGCTTCGCCCATTTACATGGACGCTGAATTTTTGTCGGCAAATGAAGTTCAGCCTTGGGCAGACCTGCCGCTTTGGATTCCGGCCAGCGATGCCGACCACCAGCATATGCATGGGATTTCAGTGGCGAAAGCGTTGGCCGACGGCCTGACTTTCCGTCCGCTTGATGCGACCATCGCGGCAACGCTGGCATGGGCGAATACGCGCCCGGCGGGTGAGCCGCTGAAGACCGGCCTGTCGGCAGAGAAAGAACAAACTGTGCTACAGGCGTGGGAGAACCGTTAAGCCACCCCTAAAACCGGCGTGGTATCGTTGAACTGTGTGAGATGAGCGCGGAGGAGTAGGAACGATGGGGAATGCTGCGATGACGATGAGCGCCGCCGAATCTGCGCCGAGCCGTAATTGGCTGCGGACGGCGACGATGGTTTGTATCGTGCTGGGGCTGCTCATCAGCGGCTACCTGAGCTACGTCAAGCTGACCGGGACGCCGATGGTGTGCGTGCAAGGCAGCGTGTTTAACTGTGATAAAGTGCAGTCGCACCCGATTGGGCATTTCCGAATCGGGCGCGTGATTGACATCCCGATTGCGGTGCTGGGGTTCGCCATGTACTCAGTGATGGCCGGTATCCACCTGTTGCAGCCGCGCATCCCGTTTCTGCGCGATAATGGCTACCTGTTGTATTTGGTCATCCTGTTATTCGGTTGGCTGTACTCGATGTATTTGGTCTACGCCCAGTTTGTGATTATTCAGGGTTTGTGCATGTGGTGTTTGATGCACGAGGCTAATATCACCATCATGTTTGTGCTGGGCATTTTCCGCACTCGAAACTACCTGCGTGGCGACTCGATGGCGTAAGAGTAGTGATGAGTCTTGAGGGATGAGTGATGAGCTAGGCGACGATTTTTTTCCTACTCACTCATACCATCATCGGGGCTATCTATTGATAGGAAAGGGGTTAGCGCCGAACTGACGCTAACCCCTTTTTCGTTGGTCGTATCTATTCCCCTTGCGGCGCAGGCAAGGCGGCGAGTTCGCCCTCTGTGACCGGCTCGAAGGGGGTGAAGCGAGGCTGGACGGTGACAACGGCGGCGATTTGCTCATCCTTGCGTTCCATCGTCATGAACATCTCAATGGCTTTGCGCCCGCGCTCTAACAGTGGGAAGCGCTTGGCGTTGAGTTCTTTGGCCTTGCCCCGATTGGTCAGCAGCCAGACGGTTTGGTCAGTACTGATGCAAGCGGTGGCCGCGACTTCCTTGCTCGAATTGCTGAAGCGCACCGAAATCACGCCGCCGCCTGCGCGCCCCTGCACTGGATACTGTTCAATCTTAGAGACCTTCGCCACTGCGTCGTCGGTGACAGTCAGCGCTAGACCGTCGGGTGTCACGAGGTCTGCGCCGACCACGCGGGCGTTATCGGTGATTTTGATGCCGCGCATCCCGCCCGCTGGGAGGCCGGTCGGTCGCACTTCATCCTCATGGAAGCGGATGGACTGTGCCGTGTTGGTCGTCAGCATGACCTCGCGGCGGCCATCGGTCGGGAAGACCCAACCCACCCGGTCATCATCTCCGACGTTCATCACGATAAACGGCTTGCTGACGTTGCCGGGTAAATCCGACAGCCGGACCCGTTTAACTTGTCCTCCCGTACTGGCGAAGAACAAGTAGCCATTTTCGATTCCCGGTGGCAGCGACAGCACTGCGATGAGTTCGTCGCTGTTGACCAGCGGCGTGATGTCTGAGAACAGCGCGCCGTCGGCGGGCGCGTCCACTTCGGGGAGCTGCTGGACGGGTAGGGTGGCGCACTGGCCGCTGGCGGTAAACAGATAGAGCGTTTCGTTGGCGGTGCCTTCAATAATCATGCGCGGCGGCTCTTTGGTCTCGACCGTGATGCGCGGCATTTCGTGGTTGTGCATCCGTCCCAGCTTGCCGGTCGCGCTCAAGGTGATAAGGGCCGGTTCTTCTGGCAGCGTCAGGTCGGCGGTATTGATGGTGGTGCTGGCGGTGCTGTCCAGAATCCGAGAGCGACGCTTGTCACCGTAGGCGCTGCGAATGTCGCGCAGTTCTGCACCGATGACGGCGCGCATCTTGGCAGGGGTCGCCAGCAGGTCTTCAAGGTAGGTGATGAGGCGCACCTTCTCGTCGTGTTCCTCTTGAATCTTCTGGCGTTCCAGCGCGGCGAGGCGGCGGAGCTGCATATCGAGGATGGCCTGCGCCTGAACGTCGTCAATATCGAGCAGTTTAATTAAGGCAGTCTTGGCGGTATCAGCATCGGGGGCACGGCGGATGGCCGCAATCACCTCATCGATGGCGTCAATGGCCTTGAGCAGTCCCAGCAGGATGTGGGCGCGGGCGCGGGCTTTTTCGAGGTCGAACACGCTGCGACGGCGTACGATTTCGAGGCGGTGGTCAAGGTAGACCTTGAGTGTCTGCTTGAGCGAGAGAACACGCGGTTCATTGTTGACCAGCGCCAGCATGATGATGCCAAACGTCTCTTGGAGCTGAGTCAGCTTGTAGAGCTTGGTCAGCACGTCGGCGGCATCGACGCCGCGCTGGAGTTCGACCACCAGCCGCAGGCCCTGCCGGTCGGACTCGTCGCGCAGGTCGGCCAGACCTTCTAAGCGCCCTTCGCGCACCAGCGACGCGATACGCTCGATTAGCGAGGTCTTATTGACCTGATAGGGCAGTTCGCTGACGATGATGCGCTGTTTGCCGCGCCCCATGTCCTCGATGAAGGCCTTCGCCCGGATGATGACCTTACCGCGCCCGGTGGCGTAGGCCGCAATCAGCGAGTCCTCGTCGTCTTGGTCTGCGCCATCCTCGTGGCGGTAGATGAGGCCGCCTGTGGGAAAGTCAGGACCTTTGACGAACTGCATCAGGTCAGTGGTGGTGATGTCAGCATACTCGTCCCAGCGGCTGAGGATGTGGGTGAGCGCGTCGCAGACTTCGCTGAGGTTGTGCGGCGGGATGTTGGTA
>JALONW010000097.1 GCA_025454725.1 Anaerolineae bacterium | reverse complement strand
GCCGGTCGCCAGCGCTGCCAAGACCGAGAACATCCCGGCGCTGTTCTTGTGTTCAATCCAGTCACGGAAGATGCAGAAGAAGCAGAAGCGCCCGCGCTCAAATACGATGCCCAGTGCCGCGCCGACCAGAAGCGAAAAAGAAGTCTGCGCGCCGCGACCGGGGGTATGGTGCAGCGCATAAGCGGCCACGCCCAAGCCAATCAGGACGAGGGCGGCCAGCGCCGTGCGGATGGCCTCGGCGCGTGTGAATAGGAATCGGGAAGGGGCGGCGCTGACCGCGCCGCCCCCGATTGCGTTTTGGGACATGGCTGGCTTACTGGCCGCCCCAGATGGTTCCGGCGTTGTTGACGATGGGCAGGCCGACGACGTTACCGTACTCGGTCCAGCTTCCGTCGTAAACCGCGACCTCGTAGCCGAGGATTTCGCTCAGGACGAACCACGTCAGGCTGGCGCGCTCGCCGATGCGGCAGTAGGTGATGATGGGGCTGCTGCCGTCGATGCCGAGGCCGGCGTACAACTCGCGCAGTTCTTCGACCGACTTGAAGGTACCGTCAGCGTTGACGTTCTGGCCCCACGGGACGTTCACCGCGCCGGGGATGTGACCAGCGCGCACCGACAGTTCTTGCACACCTTCAGGGGCGAAGATTTCGCCATTGAATTCCTGCGGCCCACGGATGTCGATGAGCGCCTTCTGCGCGTCGCCGTTGACGACTTCCAGCACGTCCGGCAGCAGGGCGCGCAGTTCGGGGCGGATGTTCTCGACCGTGAAGGTACCAGCCTCAAGGGTCGGCGGGGTCAGGCTCAGCTCGCGGCCTTCGGCTTCCCACTTCACGCGGCCACCGTCGAGGATGCGGACATCTTCATGGCCGTACAGGTTGAAAATCCAAGCGCCCCACGCGGCGAACCAGTTGTTGTTGTCGCCGTAGAGGACGACCGTGGTGTCGGCGCTGATGCCAGCGTTCTGCACCAAGACTTCGAAGTCTTCCGGCGACACGATGTCGCGGATGGTGGTGCTGACGAGGTCGGTGTGCCAGACGAAGTTGACCGCGCCGGGGACGTGGCCGCGCTCGTAGACGCCGGGGACGACGCTGACTTCAATGACGCGGACGCTGGGATTATCGAGGTTCTCAGCCAGCCACTCGGTGGTGACGAGGACTTCACTGGCGGGGGCGTCTTGGGCGACCGAAGCGCTGGCGATGAGGCCGAAGGCGGCCACCACGACGAGGACGAACAGGGTACGGAAGGTCTTCATGGGTTTGTGCTGCTCCTAGCAAAGCGAAAGGTGTTTGGCGGACGGTTGTTCAGGTAATTAAGCGGCGGGTCGGGCTTTCATGTCACAGTCTGGGTCGCTACACATACGGCCTCACTTCCTCAAAACAAAAGCCCCGGCGTTTAGGCCGGGGCTTGGGTCAATCGCGTCTTGGGTGCGACTGGCTCTTTGGCGCGCTCGTTAGGCGCACGCTCCCCGGCTGTGAGATGTCATCATCGACATACACATTTTGCAACAGCACGGGCAGCAGGTCAGAGCAGTCATGGCGTCAGATACAGTTCTCATCATGTTTGAGGCGATGTGAACAGCATACCCCGGCCTGCGGTGACAAAGCAATCACAGCGCGGTAACGGCCCGGTAACGAATAGCGATTTGGAACTTTTTTGCGGATGGATGTCACTATAGGAGTGTAAGGACCATCAGAAAATAGGTAATGTAAGGAGAATCGTCTCGGATACTTTTTTCTTCCCTTAGCTACATCTAACGACGACCCACCAAGCCAAAAAAGGATATCTAACCCGTGCGATGGCTTGAACCCAGCGACAACAATCTCATAGGACGCATCGCACATGGAGACGAGGCGGCGCTAGAGCAACTCTACCGCAAGCACAGCCACCGGCTCTTGGGCTACCTGACCCAACAGCTCGACGACCCGCAACTGGCTGAAGAAGCCCTACAAGACGTGATGGTCGAGGTCTGGAAAGGCGCGAAACGGTTTCGTGGTGAAAGCAGCGTGCAAACATGGCTGTTCTCGATTGCACGGTATAGGGCTATTCGGATGCGGAAATCGCGCCGCCCGTCAGCCTACTCCATTGACGATGATTTTTCCCTGACCTCTGACTCCGAGACGCCGTTCGAGCTGATGGTTTCGGGGATGCAGTCCGCGCAGGTGAAACAAGCCATCGCAAAACTTTCCCTTGAACATCGTGAGGTCTTAGATATGGTCTATTATGACGAGCGTTCCAGCCAAGAAACCGCCGACTTGTTGGGCATCCCGCTGGGGACGCTCAAGAGCCGTCTGTCACGCGCCAAAACCGCGCTTCGCAGGATTCTCCAAAGCGCTATTCTCTTGTTGGTTGCGGTTTGCGCTGGGTTAGTCATTTATCTGGGTCAGAAACCCGATGAACCCAGCATTTTCTTTCTGCCGACCCCCAGCCCAACCCCAACACCCACAGCGACCGCCGAGCGCACGCCTCAGACCACCATGCTGATAGCTACGCCCACCCAAACGATGACACCCGCGCCGACCCAAACCCCGGCAGTCTTAACGCCACCACCGTATCTCCTCGCCTACAGCCACTATATCGAAGACGACAACACCGACATCTTTACGATGAACACAGCTGGAGAAGCGGTGCAGAACCTCACTCAACATCCCGGATTCGACAATGATGCCAGTTGGTCGCCAGACGGCACACAAATTGTCTTTACGTCGCAGCGTGACGGCGGCAACTCAGACCTCTACATCATGGATGCCGACGGCGGCAACGTCCGCCAGTTGACCAATGACCCCGCCCAAGTGGAACTCTATCCCACATGGTCACCCGATGGTCAAACCATCGCCTTTACCAGCGTCAGTTTCAATGATTTGGGTGTGCCAGCGATTTACCTTATCAACGCCGATGGGTCAAATTTGCGGCCCATCACTAATGGTGCAAATTTCCGTGGCACTGCGCCGGTTTGGATTGAAGGAGGCACACGCCTGCTGTTCTTGAGGGCCGAGCGTGATGATGAGAGAAATATGCGCGTGTATGTGATGGATGCAGACGGTTCCGACGTCGAACCGTTCCTAAGCGATTTGTTCCTAACGGATGATGATCTCTTTGCGGGAGAAATGCGTGTTTCACCCGATGGAAGGTATCTGGCCTATCGAGAGTTTGAGCAGGTCAGCGAGAACGAGAGCGAAGGCGACCGAATTATGATTTACGACTTTGAAACACAGACCAAACGCCCCCTCATAGACCTCCAGCAGCCCCATTTCATGCCGGATTGGTCGCCGGACAGCCAGTGGATTGTCTTTACCCAAATAGAGGATTTCAATGCTCCCCGCGCCGATATTTGCCTTGTCCATATCAGTGGGGAAGGCTACCGCTGCCTGACCGAGACCGGGCAAAATTACGGGGCTAGGTTTAAACCCTAACCAACCCTAAAGCTCCCACGAAAAATCCCCCGTACCGATTGTGGCTGCGGGGGATTTTTTGTTTTTTTGAAAAGGTTGGTCTAGCCGAGGTAGTCGCGCAGTGCCACCGACAGGCGGGGCGACTTGAGGCGGCGCAGCGCCTCCTTCTCGAGCTGACGGATACGCTCACGGCTGAGGCCAAACTTGTTGGCGATTTCCTCCAACGTGTGCGGCTCACCACCGCCGAGGCCGAAGCGCAGGCGCAGGATGCTCGACTGGCGGTTGGTCAGCTCACCCAAAACCTGCTCGATGGTCTCCTCCAGTAGGTGCTGGATGGCGGCATCAACCGGGCTGAGGGTTTCTTGGTCCTCGATGAAATCACCGAACTCGGTGTCACCGTCATCGCCGATGGGGCGCTCCAGCGCGACCGCGTGCTGGCTGGCGTCCATCATATTGCGGATGTTGTCCAGCGGCACGTCCATTTCTGAGGCAATTTCTTCAGCGGTCGGGCGGCGACCAAGGAGCTGCTCCAGCGACTGCGCGGTGCGGTACATCTGACGGATGCGCTCGGTCATGTGCAGCGGGATGCGGATGGTGCGGGTCTTCTGCGCCAGCGCACGAGTGATGGCCTGACGAATCCACCACGTCGCGTAGGTGCTGAAGCGGTTGCCGCGCTTATAGTCGTACTTATCGACGGCGCGCATCAGGCCGACGTTGCCCTCTTGGATGAGGTCGGGGAAGGGCAGCCCCTGCGACATATAGCGCTTGGCGATGCTGACCACAAGGCGCGTGTTGGCGCGACCGAGGTGTTCACGGGCGGCCTGCCCGTCACGGATGAGGCGCTCGACGCGCTCACGGCGCTCTGGCGTCAGCTCATTTTCGGTCTTGGTAGCGAGGTAATCGACCGCCTTTTTGCCGCGCTCGATGCGGCGCGCCAGTTCGACCTCTTCGGAGGCGCTGAGGAGCGGCTCCTGTGCCATCTGGCGGAAATATAAACCAACGGGGTCGTCGGCAGACACGGCGTTGATGTCACCGACAATGGGGTCGTGCGTGGGGTCTTCGTTCTCATAATCGAACTCGGTATCTTCCACCACCTGCGCGCCGATTAGGTCGGTGTCGTGGCGGTATTCGATTCCCAGTTCTTCCAGTTCATATAAGATATTTTCTAAAGTGCTTACTTCATCCCCTTCATCCTCAATCAGTTCAAGGATGTCGTCATAGGTGACATACCCACGCTGTTCCGCACGCGCCATCAGTTCTTGGATCACAGTTCACCTCGGTATGAAAGTCCCTCATCCCCCCGGCCAACGGGGAGGTGGGCCACCCACAAGAAAAGCGATGCAGGGCAGGTCTATACCCCAACTCGTCGTTCGGTGTGTCCTCCTTATTGTTGCATGATGTTAAGGGACGTACCCCACGGGGTTGTGCTGTCGTTTACGTTAAACCAGATAACCTTGACTTAAACGTTAAACGTATTATCAGCACAGGTTTTGAAATTTGGCAACCGATGGGCTTGTTAAACCGCACACCAAACCAACCATTACGCGGGGGGGGAATAAAAATCCGCCGCGCCGTCGAAGCGTTGTTGATGTATGGAAAGCAGCCAATGTTTCTCAATATTCATCTTATCATGGGCTAATAACGGGGTATATAGGCAGTTTACATAGGGGTGTCGTTTTCATATTGTGCAACTTGCCTAATATTATTGCCAAAGGCGGTGAGCTGTCAATTTATCCCTTCCCCCGTCAGGGCAGATAGGGTGGCGCGGGCGCAGGATTCCCATGTAAAGCGGGCGGCCTGCCCGACTCCAGCGGCTGACAGTCGGGCGCGCAGCGCGTCATCGGTCGCAAGCTGAACCAACCCCGCTGCAATCGACTCGGTGTCTTCTGGGTTGACCAACACCGCATGTTGGCCGGTCAATTCCGGCAGGCTGGACGTATTCGACGCCAAAACCGGCACGCCCAACAGCATCGCTTCCAGCGCGGGGAATCCAAACCCCTCGTACAGCGACGGGAAAGCCAATGCCAGCGCCCCCGACAAAAGCGCACCCTTTTCCGCGTCGCTGATGTAGCCGGTCAGCGTGACGCCCGGCACGCCCTCCACCCACGCCGGGTCGAAGAGCCAGCCCTTCCCGCCCGCCAAGACCAATCCCACCTCATCATCCAAGCGCTCACGAGCGGCGGCGAAGGCCTGCACTAAACGGGCGATATTTTTGCGCGGCTGAAGTGTCCCGACAGTGGCGAAGTAACGCGGCGGCAAATTAAATTTGGCGCGCAGCGCGGCGAGGTCGCTGACCGGCGGCGCACTGACACCGGGATAGGCCACGCGGATTTTGCTTGGCGAAGTGCCGTAGAAATGCGTTAAGTCGTCGGCGGTGGCTTGGCTGTCCGCGAGGATGGCGGCGGCGCGCATCGCGCTGGTGCGCGTCGTCAAGTCGAGATAAGCGCGGGCGCGCCACGGGTGGGCGGCTGGGAATCTTTTATAACCGAGGTCATGTACCGTCACGACCGCCCGCCCCGGCATGACGAACGGCAGCGCGTGGGCGGGGACGAAGGTCATGTCAGGGCGGTCTGCCCACAGCGCCGCTGCAAACCGCAGGTGGCTCCATGCCCTCCGAAACGGGATGACTCGCTGGGTGACGTGCGGCAGCGCGGGGAACAAACCCGGCGCGGGCGCATCGCGGAAATACAGCGTAAAACGGTGCTGCGGCGCAAGCTGAATGAGCGCCCGAATCAACTCAAGAGCGTAGCGCTCCGTCCCGGTCGGGTTGGGGACAGTCGTCCGGCTGGCGTCAATGGCGATGTGCATGGGGCGGTGTTTAGCGGCGGCGCGGGCGCAGCACCAGCGGCAGCGCCATCAGCACGCCCACCGCGCCCAACACGACCGGCACAATCTGCACGATGGGCAGGGTCGGCGGGATGAACAGCAGCACGACCGACGCCAGCAAGAGTCCCGTTCCCAGCGCGGTTAGGCCGCCGTTGAACGGGCGCGCCAGCAATCCGACCAGCGCGACCGCCACGCCCAGCACCATCCACGGCAGGGTGGGCGGCAGGACTTGGGCGGGGACAAGTTCTGGGAGCGCCAGCAGCACCCCGCCGCCCAGCGCGGCCAATCCCAGCGCCAGCGCGCCTCGCGCCCAACGCTTGGCGGCCAGCCAATAGACCACCAAGCTCAGGCCGACCAGCCCGACCGCCAGCCCGGCCAGCAGTGCGGGCGTCAGCGGGAGGTTGAGCGTCCCGCCGAAGGTCAGCAGCAGGCCGACGGCCATCAGCCCCAGCGCAGGGATGAGTGAGACCGGGCGTCCGGTCTGGACGCGGGTCATGCCGGGGCGCGGGAACTGGTACGACTCCGCCCAGCGCTGGTATTCCTCCTCGGCGCGGCGTTCGGCGGCCAAGCGCTCGCGCTCGACCTCCTCACGGGCGGCCTGTTCGGACATCACGCTGTCCAGCGTCCCGACAGCGGCCAGCGCCGCGTCGATGTCGAAGTCAAGGGGGGCGGTCTCGGCGCTGCTCAGGTCGTCCTCGTCTAACGCGGCGAGGGTGTCTAATTCGTCGTCATACGCATCATCGTCGTAATCGTCGTCGTAGACCACGCTCTCGTCGGTGATGTCCTCCTCGTCGTCCAGCGTGTCGAGGTCGTCCAGCACGTCATCCGCGCCCGCCGTTGGGGTGGTCTCGTTGTCTTCTGGGCGGGGCGTGGGGTGCGTTTCATCGGTCATCGGGGTATGTTTCCGGTTTTGCTGGCGTTGGGTGGATTATTTTACCGAATTATCCCGCCGACCGGCCTATCGCGCAAGCGTGGGCGGCGGCGGCCTGTTATCATAGGCGCATAAACCGACGTGTATTTCTGGGGATGAAAGGGAAAAACCCGATGGTGAATTTTCTGCGGCGGCTGTTTGGCGGCGGCGGAGGCGGGCCAGCCTCACGCTACCTGACCTATTATGTCCGACCCAAGCGCTGCAACGAGGTGGTGGTCGTGCGCGTGGACAGCTTCAACGACCTCAGCGAGCTGGATGAGGGCGGTTATTTCGTCCGCAAGATTGCGCGGGGTGAGCGCTGCCCGTTCCCCGCTGAGCTGCACATCACGTTCGATAAAAATCGCCGTCAGACCGAAGTTACGGTCGAAAACGGCGAACAGGCCACCGAAGAAGATTACGAAGCATGGGCGGCGGCCAAAGGGGACGACATCTGATGGCGCGGGTACTGGTCACAGGGTCGGCGGGGCGCTTGGGCAGCCGTCTGATGGGGGAACTCGCGGGGCGCGGACATGACGCCCACGGCGTTGACCGGGATGTGTTGGATGTTGCCGATTGGGCGGCGGTGCGCGGTTTTATTGGCGACCTGCGCCCTGACATCATCATCCATGCGGCGGCGTGGACGGACGTGGACGGCTGCGCGCAGGAACCCGCCCGCGCCTACGCCGAAAATGGCCTCGGCGCAGGCAATGTGGCAGCGGCGGGCGCAATGGTCGGTGCTCTGGTGGCTTACATCAGTACCAACGAGGTGTTTGACGGCCTCGCCGAGCGTGCCTACTGGGAATATGACGCGCCGCACCCCATCAACCCGTATGGGTTCAGCAAATGGGCGGGTGAGCAAATGGTCGCTCGCGCCAACCCACGCCACCAGATTATCCGCACGTCGTGGTTGTTCGCGCATGGCGGGCGCAACTTCATCCAGAGTATTTTGGGCGCGGCGCAGGCGGGTAAACCGCTGCGCGTCGTGACCGATGAAGTCGCCAATCCGACTTACAACAACGACCTTGCGGCGGCGGTGGTCGCGTTGGTCGAATCGGGGCGTCCGGGGACGTATCACGGCGTCAACGAGGGCTACACCTCACGCTATGATTTCGCCCGCTACATCCTCGACCGCACCGGCTACACCGATACGCCAATTGCGCCCATTACCCGCGCCGACTGGCCGCGCCCATCTACACCGCCGGGGGCGTGTGGACTGGTCAACCATGCGGCGGCGGCACTGGGCGTTCGCCTGCGCCCGTGGCAGCCTGCGGTCGATGCCTTCCTTGCAGCGGAGGGTCTGCTGAGGGAGTAGGGGATGGCGTGGCGTTGAATGGGTCATTTTCCTTAACCAATCCCTAGGTGACAGCGCACTATAGGTTTGCTATACTGATTTCATGTGAATTCTGTAGTTTTACACAGGTTTTTAACATGCAAATCTCAGCCAGCGGTTTCGACCGCGCTGTCGAGCGCGTGCTGCGCGTCGAGCGCGCCCTCCCCACCGACAGCACCGACCTCAAGGCCGCCGAGCGCGGGGCAGAAAACAGCTTTATGCTGTCGATGTTCTGGGCGGGTGTGCGCTGCATCCTCGAATACGTCGTGCTGCCCTTCACGCTCCCGCTGTTGGGGCTGACCGGGCGCTTTGGCGCGCCCATTGTGCTGGTGCTGAACCTTGTCGCGCTGGCGACGTTGGTCAGCAGCGTCCGCAAATTCTACGCGGTCGATTACCGCAACAAGCGCGCCTACCTGTTTGTCGCGCTGGTGGCCGGCGTCATCATCACAGTCTTCATCGTCCAGAGCCTCGTGGCGCTGTTCGGCACGTAACCCCCGCCCGCCCCATCCGCCCCCATCTGGGTTATCATCGTCCGCATGTGAAGATGATTCAGATGGGGGCGTTGTTTTTGGGTGTAAATACAAAGACTGCCCGATTGGGTATGATGGTCGGCATCCTCCTGCTGGCGGCGGGACTGAGATTGGTCGCGCTGGGCGCTGATGTGCGCTTCCACGGCGATGAGGCGCTGTTCGCCACCTATGCCCGCACCGCCGCCGTCCACGGCGATTGGTGGTTGGTCGGGCCGCTGGATAAGCCGCCCGTCCCGATGTATGCGATGGCGCTGTCGATGCAGGCGGCAGGTGTTGAGGTCACATCCAGCGGCGTTTTTGAACTCGATTTGCGGCGCGGCGAATGGGCGGCGCGGCTGCCCTCGGTCTGGTTTGGCGTCATCACCACCGCCGCCCTGATGGTCTTGGCGCGCCGCACGACCGGCGGGGCGCTGTGGTCTGGCTTCATCTGGGCGGTGTCGCCGATGGCGGTTGGCTTTGACGCGATGGCGCTGACCGACCCAGCTATGATGGCCGGTTTTGCGGTGTCGATGGCAGCGGCGGTGTCAAATAGGGCAGGATTGGCAGGCGCGGCTTGGGCGTTTGCCTTCGCCAGCAAACAGCAGGCCGTCCTCGTACTGCCCATCGTGGTTGGAGTCATTGGCTTATCCCAACTTATCCCAATGTGGTATAGAATCACCACCGATTCGCCCGATTCGCAGGCGGAGAAGGGGCGATTCTTAACACTTTTATCCCAATTTATCCCAAGACGCCGGAATCCGCTGGGTCGATTCATCTTGGCTGCAATCGTGGGTGTCGGGTTGCTATTTTTATGGGACGCGCTGCGCCCCGGCTTGTCCATCAACAGCGTAGCGGCGGACAACAATAATCCGTACCGCCTGCTCGTTCCGCCGAGTGAATGGGGCGACCGGGTGCGGCTTTGGCTGGATTTCATCGGGTCGGCGTTCGGCGCGCTGGGCGGCCTGCTGACGCTGGCGGGTGTGGTCTTCGCTGCTGTGCGCTTATCCACCGACCGCGCCAACCGACTCCCCAACATGCTGTTGTTGGGCTATCCTATCGTGTATGCCGCCGCGCACATCGTCCTTCCGTTTAATGTATACGAGCGCTATACCTTGCCTGCCGTTTTCCTGCTCACCCTGCCGACCGCTGCACTGCTGGCGTGGCTGATGGTCGGTCCCCGCCGCGCCGTTTTACCGCTGATTCTGGCTGCTGCCGTGTTGGTCGCCCCGCCGTACACCGCCACCACCCCCCGCGACACCGACCATAACCTGACCGACCTTGCCGCGTTCGTCAACGCGCAGGGGCTGGGGACGATTGTCTATAACCGCTGGCTGGGCTGGGAGATGGGTTATTACCTCGGCGCGTGGACGGATAAGCGCGTGGTTCACTATCCCACCCCCGACACTTTCGCCGCCGATGCGCCGCTCAACCCCGACACCGCGCCGCGCCTGTTCATCGCGCCGCACTGGGCCGACACCGCGCCGTGGCTGGCCGCCGCCGAGGGCGCAGGTTTCACCGTCCGCCCCGCCTATGAGAATTGGGGCTATTCGGCGTGGTGGTTAGAACCCTCAGCCGCGTTTTTGACGGCGCATTTTGGCGGTGATTCGGGGGAGATTATCAACCCCCCATCCCCAGCCCTTCCCCCACAAGGAGGGAAGGGTGTTGCGGATATGATATTTTTGGGCGGAATGGGATTCATAAATTCTTCCACCCGGCTGAAACCTTTCATCAATGTCGAGCTAGATTCCCCTTCCCTCCTTGTGGGGGAAGGGGTTAGGGAATGGGGGGGGGATTTCATTCCTCATCACTCATCCCTCATCTCTCAGCATTCCCCCCCAGAGGGGGGCTGCCCCTCCCTGACCCGGACGACGCTGCCCAGCGAGCGGCTGGGGCGCGATGTGACCGTCTCGGTTTATCTGCCGTGCATTGAGGGGGACGGGCGGCTGCCGTACCTGATTTTCCTGCACGGCTCCAACCGCGATGACCGTCAGCTGGCGGAATTGGGCTTGGAGCAGGCTGCGCCGCCGTTCGCGGTTGTGATGCCATTCGGCGGTGACGAGGCCAATACCAACGAATTTACGGCGCGGGCGTGGGGTGATACGCTGATTGACCTCATCCCCGCATTTGAGGAGTCGTGGCCGCTCGACCCCGACCGACGCGCCATCGGCGGCATCAGCCGGGGCGGGTTCTGGGCCTATCACGTCGGGCTGCGCCAGCCGGAGATGTTCCGCGCCATCGGCGGCCACAGCGCGTTTTTCGACCCGCTCGCGCTGACCCTCGACCCGGCCAGCGCGCCCACCCTCTACCTCGACCGGGGGGCGGACGATTACGCCGCGCCCGGCCTCGACCGGATGGACGCGGCGCTCGGTCAAGTGGGCGTCCCGCACACCTATGTCCTGCGCGCCAGCGGCGAACACAACGAGACCTACTGGCGCGAACACCTGCCCGAATACCTCGCGTTTTACGCCGCCGCGCTGACCGATGATGACCCGACTCCGACCGCGCCACCGGAAATCGTCGAGTCACCGGGCGTAGCGCTGTTCGTGCCGGTGGCGGCCTTTCCCAGCCCGGTCTATGACCTCGACCCGGCGGCGCTGGTTGACCTGACCGACCCCAAGCTAACGGTGAGCGCGGACGTGCGCGCCGCGCTGGAAGGATTCGGCGTGATGGTTCCACCCGGCGTCCGCACACTCAACACGGCGGATGAGGTACGGAATGAGCTGTTCCGCGACCGGTCGCGCTGGACAATCCTGCCGTGGGACGCGCTCGATTTGCGCCTGCGCGTCGTGATGGTCGGCGGCGTGCACCCGGTCGATGTACTGGCCGACGGTGCTTATCCGCTGGCCTTCGAGTCCGACGCGCCCAACTTTGACCCCGCCAAGCTGTCGCGAGTGATGGTCAGCGGGGTGACAGCGCTGGCGCGTGGGACGTTGACCGCCCTGCGCGAGAACGGAATTGAATGGGCGGCGGAGGACATCGCGCCGCTGACCAACCGCGCCGACCTTTTCCACCTGAGCAGCGAAGTCAGCGTGATTGATAACTGTCCCAACGCGCCCGGCGTCACCCGCCTCGGTGGGAACACCAGTTTCTGCGGCGACCCGGCACACCTCGAACTGTTCACGCTGCTGGGCGCGGATTTAATCGAGCTGTCGGGCAACCACAACGCCGATTACGGCTACCCGGCCTACCTCGACACGCTCGACCGGCTGCGCGCCGACGGACTGGCGACGGTCGGGGGCGGCGCGACCCTCGCTGAGGCGCGTGCGCCGTTCATCTGGGAGGGGGCGGGCGGCAGCGTGGCATGGCTGGCCTGCAACGCGGTCGGCCCGTTTTACGCGCTGGCCGATGACGCTGCCGAGCGCCCCGGCGCAGCGCCGTGCGATTCAGTATGGCTGCGCGGCGAACTGCCGCGCCTCAAATCCCAATACGATGTCGTAATTCTCACTGTCCAGTATTTCGAGTTTGACCAGCATAACCCGACCGCCGACCAGCGCACCGACTTCGCCACCTATGCCAGTTGGGGCGCGGATTATGTCGGCGGCACGCAGGCACATTTTGCCCAATCGCTGAACGTCATTCCGGGTTACGGCGGTCAACAGGCTTTCGTCCATTACGGCTTGGGCAATTTCTTGTTCGACCAGCCGTTTTGGGCGGGCGTGCGCTTCTTCCTCGATGAGCTGTACATCTACGACGGGCGGCTGCACAGCGTCGCCGTCTATCCCGGCATCATCGAGGGGCAGGGTCGCCCGCGCCTGATGACCCCGACCGAGCGCGAAAATTTCTGGTTCGTGCTGTTCAATCAGTACGGGGAGTTTTAGGGTTATGGGGTGGAAAGGGACGTTTATCGGGCGATTGACCGAATGGTCTCGGAACCTCACGCCTGCCCCTCTCCCTAGGAGAGGGGTTTGGGGCGACAGGTGGACATCTCCCCCTCTCCCCATGGAGAGGGGGCCGGGGGGTGAGGTTGGTGGTTCGCCCAAAACCGGACGCGCCGTTGCGCGTCCCGGCCTCACCCTGATTGTGATTGTTCTCGCGCTGCTGCTCACCCTGACGCCCGCGCCGCCCGCCCGCGCCCAGTCACGGGTGGAGGCCATCCTCGCGGAGATGACGTTAGAGGAAAAGGTCGGGCAGATGTTCATGTCGGCGCTGTTCGGCGCGCCGCTGAACGAGCCGGGCCGCCTGCTGCTGGAAGAATGGAAACCGGGCAGCGCCGTCTTGTTCAACTCGAACGCGGGCGACCCCGCCGCCACGACGCGCCTGATTAACCAGTGGCAGTCGGCAGTGGTCGGCGCGGGCGGCGTCCCGATGTTCATCACCACCGACCAAGAGGGCGGCGTCATCAGCCGACTCAAGGACGGTTTCACCACCCTCCCGGCCATGATGTTAGTCACCGCGACGGGGGATGTGTCGCTGGCCTACCGCACCGGCGAGACGCTGGGGCGCGAGCTGTCCGCCGTCGGGGTCAACATGAACCTCGGCCCCGTCGCTGACCTGTACACCAACCTGCGCAACCCGATTATCGGGCGGCGGTCGTTCGGGTCAGAGCCAGAGCTGACCGGCCAGATGCTGGCGGCGCTGATTCGGGGGATGCAGGCCAACGGGGTGTTGGCGACCGCCAAACATTTCCCCGGCCACGGCGATACGGAACAAGATTCGCACACCAGCCTCCCGACCGTCGATTATGCGCGTGACGAACTCGACCGCGTGGAGCTTGCCCCGTTCCGCTGGACGGTGGCGGCGGGCGTCGAGGCGGTGATGGTCGCACACATCTGGTATCCGGCTTATGACCCCGACGAAGAAATCCCCGCGTCGTTGAGCTATAACGTCGTGACCGGCCTGCTGCGCGAGGAACTCGGCTTCACCGGCCTCGTGATGACCGATGCCATCGAGATGGACGCCATCGACCTGACCTACAGCTACCCAGAGGCGTCGGTGCGCGCCGTCCTCGCGGGCGTCGATATTATCGCATTCGGCGCGAACCTCAGCCCGTCCAGTCAGATTTCGGCCATGTCGGGCGTGGTCGAGGCCGTCCGCAGCGGGCGCATCCCGGAGTCGCGGATTGATGAATCGGTGCGGCGCATCCTGAACGCCAAAGCGCGTTATGGCATCCTCGACTGGCAGCCGCTCGACCCCGACAGCGCCCCCCAGCGCGTCGATTCACCGGTCGGCTCTGAGCTGGTGCGCGACTTGTTCAACGCCGGGGTGACGGTGGCCTACGACCAGACTGGCGCCATCCCGCTCGACCCGTCTACTCGCCGCGTGAGCGTGATTTACCCGGCCAGCCGCCCCAGCATCCGCCAATCATGTGAGGCGGCGGGCGGCGCGGGCATCACGTGGCTGGGGGTGGCCGAAAGCCCGTCCCAAGATGACATCGCCCGCGCTGTGACGACCGCCCGAAATGCCGACATCGCGGTCGTGTTCACGTCGAACGCCGCCTTTGACCCCACGCAGCAGGCGCTGGTGCAGGCGCTCCCGCCCGATAAGACGGTCGCGGTGGCGCTGTTCTCCCCGTTCGACTGGATGAGTTTTCCCGGCGTCACCGCTTACATCACGACTTACAGCCCGCTGCCGGAGGCTGTCCCCGCCGCCTGTGCGGTGCTGTTCGGGAGCATCCCGGCCAACGGTCGGCTGCCGGTCGCGCTGGACGGCGCGCGCGACTTCGTGAACGGCGGGGCGGCATTGCCCGACGGCGGGGCGTTGAGCCTGCTGCCGCGTCGTGCGCCCGGCCTCGCTGACGCCAACCCCGACACCGACGCGCTGGCGCTGGTCTTTACACCGCCAGCCAGCGAGACTCCCATCTCGACACCGACGGCTGCGCCGACCAGCGCCCCGCTGGACTCGACGCGCCGTGCGCCGCCCAACACCCCAACGCCGACCGTCCCACCGACCGCTATCGCGCTGATTTTGCCGCCCACACCGCCGCCGTCTGGCAGCACGCCGTTAGTCGGGGAAGAACCCGCCGCCCCGCCTGATATTGGGATGTGGCTGGTGCTGGGCGTCCTAATTGGCGGGGTGGGGCTGGTGGTGGTCGGCGTGCGAACCATCAAACCGGCGGCCAAACCAACATCCAAGCCGTCAGCGCCGCGCAAACCGTCGCCTCCGCGACCGGAAAAGGCCGCGACGGTCGCCCCCGCCGAGCGCCCCCCGTCGCCAGAGAAACCCGCGCCGCCCAAGCCCGAACGTCCGCCGGTGGCGGCTCCACCACCCCCGCGCCGGGTGGCCTTCTTCCTCAGCCGGTGCGTGGTCTGTCATCAGACGACGTTGGAGGTCAAAGACGGCCAAAAACTCGTGCGCTGCACGAGCTGTCACTCGCTGCTCAGGCCGGTGGGCAGCGGGCGCTGGATGGTGCGGGTCAATCGCAACCATAGCGAGTCGGCCTATGATGAGTTAAACGACAAGACCTTCACTGAGGCCGAACTCCGTCGCATGGAGCGTTGATTGTGACATCTGTCACAATCAAAACCACCATCTGTCATGGGGGTGGCTGTCCCTGCGCCCGCTGGCGGCAACAGTGGTAAAATAGGGCTGAATACCGACCAGTCACGCGGAAATTTCCCCTTATGCCAGATACCCTCACCGGCCTTGTCGAGCGGATTACCTACCGCAACGACGAGAACGGCTACACTGTCCTCAAGCTGAAACCCGATAAGCGTATGCGTGAGGCCGAGGCCAAAGATGGTACGGTCGCCGTCATTGGGGTGATGCCGCAGGTCGCGCCGGGCGAGTCGCTGGAGCTGACCGGCACATGGATTGATGACAACAAATATGGCCGCCAGTTCCGCGCCGAGACGATTACCCCCGTCCAGCCGAACTCGCTGGACGGAATCCGGCGCTATTTGTCCAGCGGCATCGTCGCGGGCATCGGGGAGGCCACCGCCGACAAAATCGTCAAGCATTTTGGCCG
>JALONW010000096.1 GCA_025454725.1 Anaerolineae bacterium | reverse complement strand
GGGCGCTGGCAGTCCCTTGCCACGGGTCAAGCCACCACCTGCAACAACATCCCCGACGACGCAAGACCGGGCAATGAACCCATCACCAGCGCCGAC
The DNA here is from genome assembly GCA_025454725.1 of Anaerolineae bacterium. Taxonomy (GTDB): domain Bacteria; phylum Chloroflexota; class Anaerolineae; order Aggregatilineales; family Phototrophicaceae; genus Flexicrinis. The sequence continues at coordinate 11,273 of JALONW010000096.1, read as the reverse complement.
CTTGCCGCCGAACCGCTGTACCGCCCGATGGTGCAGGGTCTGGACGAGGCGCGTCTGAGCATTAATGCAGCGCTAGCGCGCTTCCGGTCTGTGTGCGGCCCGCTGGAGACCCGTGCGCCGGTCACCAGCGCCGATATCCAAGCGGCACAGGCCGACCTTGCCCAAGCGCGCCAAGCGCTGGTACTGGTCGGGTCGCTGCTCTCGCCGTTCCAGCGCCGCGACCCGCTGGTCGGGCGCTGAGGTGTAGGGCGCTTGCACCCCCCATCCCCAGCCCTTCCCCCACAAGGAGGGAAGGGTGTTGCGGATATGAGATTTTTGGCCGTAATGCTGTCCTTAACCTGTTTAGTGCCTCAACCAGATTCCCTCAAGGTCTAACCGAATTCCCCCTCGCCCCTTGTGGGAGAGGGGGCTAGGGGGTGAGGGGATGACGCAACCTTGAAAGCCATCCTATTGTGGCGGACAATTCCCCACTCACCCCGTAAACCAGTCCCCAAGGCCGCCTGATGTCCCTACCGTCTGAACTGCGCTACAGCCAAAACTTCCTGCACAGCCCGGCGCTGGTGACAAAACTGGTCAGCCTCGCCCAGCTTGCGCCCGGCGGCACGGTCTTAGAAGTCGGGCCGGGCAAAGGGATTATCACCAAGGCGCTGGCCGAAGCGGTCGGAGAGACCGGGCGGGCCGTGGCGGTTGAGTTGGACGGGCGGCTGGCCGAGACCGTGCGCGCCCAACTGCGCTCGCTCAAACAGGTCGAAATCGTCGCGGGCGACATCCTGACCTTCGACCTCGCGGCGCTGCCCGCCGGTTATGCCGCATTCGCCAACGTCCCGTTTAACATCACGTCGGCGCTGCTGGAAAAGCTGCTCAACCCAGCCAGCGGTCCGGCGCAGGCCCATCTCATCTTGCAAACCGATGCGCTAGTCGCCACCGATGACTACGGGACAGCCGCCGAAACCCTCAAATCGCTGATGATTCATCCGCTGTATGAAATCGAAATTGTCCACCACTTCAACCGGTTGGACTTTTCGCCTCAGCCTGCCGTCGAGACGGCGCTGTTTGCGTTTATGAAACGCGCCGCGCCTCTGGTCACGCCGGGAGAGTACGTGCTGTACAAAGATTTCTTGGCGGTGGTCTCGAAAGACCGCGCCGGGGAAGGCGGCTGGCGTCGGTTGTTCAGCAAGGCGCAGTTGGCGCAGCTCGACACGCCAGACGGCCTCGTGATGGGTCGCGGACTCAAGGCACAGACCGCCGACGGGATATTAGCGGCCTTTCAGGTGTTCACCCGCACGCCCGCCAAACACCGAGAGGTCAGCGGGGCATGGGCGGCACTGCGCGAGGAGCAGGAGCGACGCGAACAGGTCAACCGAGAGGGCGGCCACCGTCGAAACACCCGCCCCCCACGCCGGTGATACACCACATATGATCTCATCAAACACACAAGTTAAGATGGGGCATGGTGTGATATTATTTTCTACAGGAGTGTAGAAAATGCCAACCAAAGACAACACCACCCATCAACGTATCTTAGATGCCGCAGATCGTTTGTTTGCCGAGCGGGGTTATTCAGGCGTCACACTCCAAGATATCGGCCAAGCCGCCTCCCTTCGCCACGCCTCGCTGTACTACTATGCGCCGCGTGGCAAAGAGCAGTTGTATATCGAAGTCACTGAACGCGCTTTTCAGCGCCACAATGCTGGCCTGACCGACGCCATCATCGGCGCGGGCGGCGACCTGCGGGCGCAGTTACACGCCGCCGCCCGCTGGTTCGCATCTCAAGCCCCCATCGACTTAGGGCGGATGGTGCGCTCGGATATGCCTGCGCTCCCGCCTGAAGAGGCTGACCGCCTGATGCACGCCTGTTTGTCTGCCGTGCGGACGCCCATTGCCGCCGCCATCCGAAACGCGGCGCGCAAAGGCTTGCTGACCGTAGAAGACGCCGATTTTGCAGCGATGGGGTTTGTTGGGTTGGTGCAGAGCATCCACAATATCCCAAAGGTATTCCTGCCGACTGCCGAAGCGCTTGAGCTGGCCGCCTGTCGTGCCGTCGATATGCTTTTGGATGGGTGGTTTCAACGATAGGTCTCTTTTTTTGCCAAGTTATTCTACAAAAGTATAGAAAATGGAGCTTCATCGGCATGGAAATTACTGAGACGGTTTACTGTCCTGACCGCGAGGCGTGGCGGACTTGGCTTACCACCCACCACCGTACCGCCTCAGAAATTTGGCTCGTCTCATATCGAAAAGGGTCAGAGCGCCCATCTGTGGCATATCTGCACGCAGTCGAGGAGGCGCTGTGTTTCGGCTGGATTGACGGCATCGCCAAACGGATGGACGACGAACGCACGGCGCAGCGCTTCACGCCCCGCCGCCCTAAGAGCCACTGGACAGAGCTGAACAAAGAGCGCGCCCGGCGCTTAATCGCACAAGGGAAAATGACCGAGGCGGGCTTCGCTGTCCTCCCCGACTTGTCGCTCGATTCCTTCCACATCGCTGATGATATTGAGGCGGCCTTACGCGCCGACCCGCAAGTTTGGGCCAATTTCAGCGCTTTTCCGCCGCTGTACCAGCGCATCCGCATCGGCTTCATTGAGGAAGTCCGCCGCCAGCCAGCGGTATTTGCCCAACGGCTGGCGCATTTCATCCGCAAGACCCGCGATAACAAACAATTCGGGACATTAGAATAGGAGCATCACCCCATGAACGACAGCGCTGCCATCAACATCCGCCCAGCCACCCGCGCCGACCTGCCCTTTGTGGCGTGGTGCAACTATGAAGCTTCATCCCCCGCGCCCAACTTCTGTTACTGGGACCCGCTGCTGGAAGGGCTGAACACCGACACGATGGATTTTATCCGGGCGGTGTTTGAGGAAGATGCGCTGGCGTGGGGAAAAGTCGAAGATTTCTGGCTGATTGAATTGGACGGTCAAGTGGTCGGGGGCGCGTCCGGTTTCGTGATGGAGACCCAAGATTACCGCCCGTTCCGGCTCGACCGTTTGCCCGCTGTGGCCGCCCGTTTGGGCTGGGATGCAGCGGCGCTGGCACAGTTTAGCGCCGGTTACGAGGCGGTCTGGAGCGACCCGCATGACCCGACCATCGCGCCGTCTGCGCCGTGGGTGGTCGAGTGTGTGGCCGTCAAACCGGAGGTGCGCGGTCGCGGGCTTGCCAAACGGCTGGTGGGGGCGATCTTGGAGGCTGGCCGTGAGCGCGGTTATCAACAAGCCGCCATCTCGGTCACGCTGGGCAATGAGGCCGCCCAACGCGTCTATGAAGCGGTCGGTTTCCGCATGTACATGACTTACGGGGCGGACTATTTCGGTGATGCTTTCCCCGGCACGGTCAAATACCGCGCCCATCTCTCCTAAAATATGAGATGCGGGGCGCTGACCATCGGCCAGCGCCCCGCGCATTTATAGTTGAGCAAACCGCCGCTGCAACATGGTCAGCAAGCCGCCGGAGTCGAGGATGGCGCGCACGCTGTCCGGCAGCGGCGGAATCACCCACGTCTGCCCGGCGGCGCGCACGACCCCGGCGGCGTGGTCAATTTCGATGAGGTCGCCGGTCTGCACATGGTCGGCCAACCCCGGCGCGACAATCGGGTGAATCCCCTGATTGATGCAGTTGCGGAAATACAGGCCGCCGAACGACCCCGCGAGTATCGCCGGGACGCCGCACAGCTTAATCGAGGTCACGGCCTGCTCCCGCGACGAGCCGCAGCCCCAGTTCCGCCCGGCAACAATCACGTCGCCGGGCTGGACACTGGCTGCGAACGCCGGGTCGAGGTCTTCCAGCGCCTTAGCGCGGATGTCATCTGGGTTACGCAGTGTGTAGGTGTATTTGCCGGGAAAAATTACATCGGTGTTGATGTTGTCGCCGTAAACCCAAGCGCGGTGGGTGGTGATGGTCATGCCTAAAGCTCCTGCGGGTTGATGATCTGTCCGGCGACTGCGGCGGCGGCGACCACGGCGGCATTGGCGAGGTAAACCGGCGCATCGGGTGTCCCCATGCGTCCCTTGAAGTTGCGGCTCCCCGTGCTGATGGTGATTTCGCCGGAGGCGGGGACACCCATATGATTCCCCATGCACGGCCCACAGCCCGGCGTCGAGAGCGCTGCGCCCGCGTTGATTAAATCGGCCAGCACGCCCGATTCGAGCGCCTGCTGTAAGACCTGCGCGCTGGCGGGAATGACAATCAGGCGTGCCTTAAGTTTGTGGCCGCGCACCACGTCCGCCGCCGCCTTGAGATCGGCATAGCGCCCACCCGTACACGTCCCGATGAACGCCTGTTGGATGGGCGTCCCCGCCACCTGCGACAATGGCGCAATGTTGTCTGGCAGGTGGGGCAGCGCGACCAGCGGCTCCAGCGTCCCGACATCCAGCGTGAGGTCTTCGCTGTAGTGCGCGTCCGCGTCGGGGTACAGCGGCGTGAAGTCGCGCCCCGTCCGCGCCCGGACATAATCCAAGACCGCTTCATCGGGTGGAAAATATGCGCTCATCGCGCCAAATTCGCTCATCATGTTGGGGATAACTGGGCGGTCGTCCAGCGGGATTTGTGAGAGCGCGTCCCCGGCAAACTCGACGGCGCGGTACTGCCCGCCTTCGACCGTGTAGCGTCCCAAAATCGCCAGCGCGATGTCCTTGGCCGTCACGCCCAGCGGGATCGTCCCAGTCAGCGTAATCCGCATCGATTCCGGTACGCGCAGCCACAGCGAACCGGTCGCCCACAGCGCGGCCACCTCGGTACGCCCGACGCCCATCCCGAACGCGCCCAGCCAGCCGAAGTGGGTGGTGTGGCTGTCTGCGCCGAAGACGACTTCGCCCGGCGCGACCAATCCTTCCTCGCTCAAGACTTGGTGACAGATTCCGCGCCCGACCTCGAACAGCCGAAGTTGATGTTTGGCTGCAAAGAGCCGGATGTCGGCGTGGTTCTGCGCGTGGAGCGTGGTCGGCGCGGGGACGGCGTGGTCAAGCGTTATAGCGACGCGCTCCGGTCGGGCGATGCCCGGCGCGCCGATTTGTTCAAACGTCCGCAGAATGGCGGCGCTGTTGTCGTGGCTGAAGGTCAAATCGGGCGTGATGTCCAGTACATCGCCAGCGTGGGCGGTTGTCACGCCAGCGGCACGGGCGAGCGCCTTTTCGGTGAAGGTCGGCATGGTTAGACAACCTCTTCACGGGCGCTGGTCAGCAGCGCGTCAATCTCGTCCATCGACAAGGCGACGGTGTCGGCGCGCTCCTTAATCACCCGCGTGATGTCCTGAATCACCGCGTCGGGCAGGTCAAGGCCGAGCTTTTGGGCGCGACCGCGCACCGCATTCCAGCCGGTCAGCCGGTGGCCGATGGAGACCTCGCGGGTCAGGCCAAAATCTTCTGGGCAGATGGCTTCGTAGGTGCTGGGGTCAGCCAAGACCGCCTTGGCGTGGATGCCCGCCTTATGGATAAACGCGCTCGCGCCGGTAATCACGTTGTTAAACGGAATCGGCAGGTCGCACAGCTCCGAAATCAGCGCGTCCAGCATCGGCAGGGTCGGCAGATGATACTTGCTGACATGCTCACGATTGAGGGTGTAGAGTCGCGCCACCAACCCACCCAGCGAGGTGATGCCGTTGCGCTCCCCGATGCCCAAAATGGTCGTGTCGATGTGGGTCGCGCCCGCTTCGAGCGCGGCGTAAGCGTTGGCAATGGCGCACCCGCTGTCGTTGTGGCCGTGAAACTCGATATCGAGCTTGGTCAGGCGCACCAACTGAGCGACCATATACGAGACTTGATTGGGCGTCGCCACCCCGACCGTATCGGCCACGCCCAGCCGGTTGACGAACCCGCTGTCGGCCACGGCTAGATACACGCGCAGCAAATCGGACTCGCGGCTGCGGAAAGTGTCCTCGGTGCTGAAGCGCAAAATGATATCGGGGCTTTGGGCGCGGATGAACTCGCACACCTCCAGCGCCGTGTCGATAATCTGGCGGATGCTCTTGCCGTGGCTGTGCTGCATGAGCTGGGGTGAGGTGCCAATGACGACATCGACGCCATGCACACCGGTTTCGAGCGCCTGAAGCGCATCCTCGCGCTTGCAGCGGATGTGCGTCAAGATGCGGGCGCGGGTGTTCATCGCCACCACAGCGCGGATGTCAGCGGCGCTCTGCGGCGACGCACACGGCGAGGTCATCTCAATCATCTCGACCCCGAACGTGTCGAGTGCCTCGACGATGCGGCGCTTGTCGTCGGTGGTAAAGGTGGCGGTGCTGAACTGTTCACCCTCGCGCAGGGTGCTTTCGATGACGGCGAATTGGTCTAAAGGCATGATGGGACTCCTAGTAGGGGTGAGGCTTGCCCGCCCGATGTGAATGTGTAGGGACAGGGCCTGCCCTGTCCGGTAGGGGCGCAGTGCGCTGCGCCCTGTGGTGGTTACGTTAATGGATATGGCAGAAATTCAGGGTTGTTCCATGCGTGGGCGACCCACCGGGTCACCCCTACGGCCTAACCCGATATGGGTGTGTTACGCCAACGACTCAACAACCCCCGTCAGCACCCGAATCGAGCGCAGGTATTCGGTCAGGTCGATGTGTTCGTGCGGCGTGTGGTCGAGACTGCTGTCGCCTGCGCCATAGGCCAAAATCGGGCAGCCCCACGTCGGCCCGGCGATGTTCATATCGCTGGTGCCGGTCTTATAGACGAAGGCAGGCGTTCCTCCCTCAGTGCGGATGGCGGCGCGGAACAACCGACTCAGGTCGGTATCCCTCGGCCCGGCGTAGGTCGGGGTGTGGGAGGTGAAGTGAAGTCTCTCGCCCCTTGTGGGAGAGGGGTTTGGGGTAAGGGGGGCAAGTAGCGCCCGAATCTCCCCCTCCAACCCTTCCAGCGACACGTCCGGCGGCAGGCGGAAGCCGATGCTCATGCGCGCCCAACCGTGGACGCCGTCGTCGCCGGTGTTGACCGCGTGCAGCGTGACCAACAACTGCTCAAACGCCTTTGCCCGGCCTTCATTCAATCCAACGGCGTAAGCTTGAACCGCCTGCCACGCCGCGAATGCCAATTCGGCGGGCGAGGCGGTCGGGTTGGCACTGTGGGCGAGGTCGGCGCGGATTTCCCAATCACAGATTAGCCGCCCCTTGTAGCCCAGCGTCAATCGGTCCCAGCGGCTCGGTTCCCCGATGATGCACATCTGCGGCGTGTACTGAGTAACGGCGTAATGCGCCCCCGCGCTGGTCGGGCATTCCTCCTCAACCGCGCCGATGACCACCACCCGCCAGCCGTCAGGGATGCGCGCCGAGGACGCCGCCGATGCGAACGCGCACAGCGGCCCCTTGGCATCGACCGTGCCGCGGCCGTGCAGGATGTCACCCTCGCGGCGGACGGGGAGCATGCCGCCGAACGTGTCGATGTGACCGAGCATGACCAGCGTCTTATCGCCCGTGCCAGCGACTCCGACCGCGTTTCCCGCCGCGTCGATGTGCGATTTGAGTCCGTGCGCGCTCATCCAATCGACCAGCACGCGCACGGCGGCAGCCTCTTGGTGCGACGGGGAGGGGGTCGAGACGAGGATGGTTAGGAGGTCGATGAACCCCTCACCCCCCTGCCCCCCTTCTCGGCCTTCGGCGGCTTCGCGCAAAAGGGGAGAGGAGGGGATAGACGCGACTTGAAGCCCCTCGCCCCCCTTTAGGGAGGGAGAGGGGTTTGGGGTGAGGGGCGCGCTGTTATCACTCATCACTCAGCGCTCATCACTTCCCCAACAGCGTCAACCACCCGCTGAAGCTCGGCCTGCGTGACGATTAAGGGCGGCAGGAAACGTAAGACCGTCTTCCCGGCGGGGAGCGCCAAAATGCCGCGTGCTTGCAGCGCCTGTAAAATCGGAGTCACCCGTCCGCGCAGTTCCAACCCGACCATTAAGCCCTGAGCGCGCACCTCGCGCACGGCGGGCAGGTTCAGCCCACGCAGTTGATCGGCGAACCATGCGCCGAGTTCAGCCGACCGGGCGGGCGCGTCCAGCTCGCGGAGCGCGGTCAGCGAGGCAATCGCGGCGGCGCAGCTCAACGGATTTCCACCGAAGGTGCTGCCGTGCGTCGCTGCGGGGATGGTCCCCAGCTCGCCGCGCCATGCCGCCAAACCCATCGGCACCCCGCCCGCAATCCCCTTGCCCATCGTCACAATGTCCGGGACGATTCCGGCGTGTTCAAAGGCGAACCAGCGCCCACACCGCCCCAACCCCGACTGCACCTCGTCGCAGATAAGCAGGACGCCGCGCTCGGTGCAAAGGTCGCGCAGCCCGCGCAGATAGTCCGCATCAATGAAGTGGACGCCGCCCTCTCCCTGCGCCGGTTCGATGATAAGCGCGGCCACCTCGTCGGTCAGGGCGGCATCAGCGGCGGCGAGGTCGTTGTACGGAACATGGGTCACCGGCGGCAACCAGCCCTCGAACGGGCCGCGATAATCCTTGTTGAAGGTCGCGCCCAGCGCCCCCAGCGTCCGACCGTGGAAACCGCGCATGGTGGCGACAATGCGCGTCCGGTTGGTCAGCAGTCGAGCGACCTTGAGCGCGGCTTCGGTGGCCTCTGCGCCCGAATTGCACAAGAAGAAGCGCCACGGCTCCTCACCGCCCAACAGCGCCTGCAATATCCCATACAACTCGGCGCGGCGATCGTTATAGAACGCCTCGGCGCAGGTGATGAGGGTGGCCGCCTGCGTGCTGACGGCCTGCACAATCGCGGGGTGCGCGTGGCCGAGCAGCGCGACTCCCTGCCCGCTGGTCATGTCGAGATAAGCGTTGCCGTCTGCGTCCCAGACCGTGCAGCCTTCCCCACGCACCAGCGCCAGTGGTCGCTTGCTGTACGCGCCAGAGGTATGCGCGTCCTCGGTCGCGGTGATGTCTTGTAGGTTAAGTGTGTTTTCCATCGTCCCCCCTTGAGAAGTGATGAGTTAGAAGTGATGCGTAGGGGCGCAGCGCGCTGCGCCCTCTGTTTTATGTGTTAAAGACTTTGCCCGTCATGTCGCCTTGTTGTGCGCCAGACGCTAAAGCGTCCGGCTGCCGTCCTGAAGCCCCCTGAAGGGGGCTGTAAGGCGAGAATGTGGGAAGAACAGCCGGCTTTAGTCGGCTTCAAAACCGGAAGCCAGAGGCTTTAGCCTTTGGCGGCGAATAAGTGAACCGATTATCATCAGGCGCATCACGCATCACCCCTAACTCATCCCTGAATAAACTCCGTCCCCGACCCTGCCAGTGCTGCGCTGACGGCCCCAGCGGAACGGCCATCCCCAATCACCACGCGGCGGACGCCCCCGGTCAGCGCTTCCTGCGCGCCGATGACTTTGCGCTTCATCCGCCCCGCTGCTGAGTCGAGGGCGCGAGACAATTCGTTGAGCGTCACCCGTGGGATGAGCGTGGCCGCGTCCGATGGGTCACGGTACAGGCCGCGTACATTCGACAAGATGACCAGTTCTGACGCGCCCAGCGAGGCCGCAATCGCGGCGGCAGCGCGGTCGCCGTCAATGTTGAGCAGTCCATCCGCACTGGTCGCCAGCGGCGGCACAACCGGCACAAGCCCCGCCGCCAAAATGTCACGCAGAGGGGCGGCATCTGCGCCGGTAATCTGGCCAGTGTAATCGTCGCGGATGATTTGCACCCGCCCGCTGACCACCGCCCGAACCGCGCTCTTGCGCTCTGCCGTCACGACCGGATTCACCCGCTGGGCGCTGATGCCATGGTCGGCCAGCGCGCTCACCCACGCCGCCCCGACCGATTCCGCCGCTTCGACGAACAAATCACGGGTCTGGGGGTCGGTGTAGCGGCTGCTGTGGCCGGTCGGGCTGGTGATGGTGCGGACTTCGACGCCGCGCTCGGCGCACAGCGCATCCATCGCCGCGCTGACGCCGTGGACGATCACGACCGGGCGGGTGCGCGCCACCTCAGCCACATCGCGGGCGCAGGCCGCCATGTCCAGCCCCGCGCCGCCGCCAAACTTCACCACGAGAATATTGTTGTCAGACATCGTTGTTTGCTGCTCCAAAAGTCCCCCTCGCCCCTCTGTGGGAGAGGGGGATTTAGGGGGTGAGGGGTAATGTGATTTACGGATATACCGCCGGGCTTCTCAGCCCCGCGCTTTCGTCGAAGCTGAGCATCAGGTTCAGCGATTGGATGGCGCTGCCCGCCGCGCCCTTGCCGAGGTTGTCCAGCGATGCGACCACCACCAGATGGGTCGGGTTGTCGGCGTCCAGCTCCCAGCCGATGTCGCAGAAGTTCGTCCCCGCCACGAGGCGCGGCTCCGGCAGACGGTGCAGGCCGATCTTGCTGTTCACCAAGCGAATAAATGGCTCATCGCGGTACGCGCCCCGGTACGCGCCCCAGATGTCCTTATCGGCCACCGGGCGAGTCAGGTCAATGTGGGCGGTCAGGTGGACGCCGCGCACCATCTCAATCGCGGTCACGGCAAAGCGGATGGGCAGATCGCCCAGCAGTTGGCGCACCTCGGCATGGTGACGGTGACCGGTCGGCTTATAGGCGCGCACCGCCCCACTGCGGATGGGGTGATGTGACCCGGCGTTGAAGTCCGCGCCGCCTTCCGACGACCCAACCTTGAGTTCGGCGGTGGCGCGACTCAACAAGCCCGCCTTGACCAGCGGCCACAGCGCGAGGTTAACGGTGGTCGCGTTACAGCCGACGCCGCTGGCGTAGCATGCGCTGCGGAGCGCGTCGCGGTTGAGTTCTGGCAGCCCGTAAGCGAAACGCTCGACCCATGCGGGCGCGGGGTGCGCGCCCCCGTAGGTATCGGCGTACAGGTTCAGGTCGCGCAGTCGGAAATCGGCGCTCAGATCAACGATGACCGGCGCAAGCGCGGCGAAGCGCTCGATCTCAAGGGCAGTCACGCCGTGCGGCAGGCACAAGAAAAGCGCGTCGCACGGTTCCAGCGCGTCGGGATGGATAAAACGCAGGTCGGTGAAGCCGCGCAGGTGCGGATGGACGCTGTAGACGAACGCGCCCGCCCCGTCGCGGCTGGTGGCCTGCGTCACCCGCACGCCCGGATGGTTGACCAAAAGCCGCAGCAGTTCCCCGCCGGTATACCCGCTCGCGCCGACGATTCCGATGGAGCGCATTACCGCACCGCCTCGTAAGCCGCTGTTTCAACAAATTGGGGAGTGAGGGGTTCCGCGCCGACGCTCATCACATAAGAAACAACAGCGCCCGCGATGTTGACTCCCGTCGGGGCGCTGCTGTTGCGAAATTCCATGGTGTGGTTGACCTCGTTGACCGAGAGGCCGCGTTCGTCCTCGAACACGTCCAGCGCCAGCACGCCGCCG
>JALONW010000462.1 GCA_025454725.1 Anaerolineae bacterium | reverse complement strand
CTCGCTGGGCAGGCGGGCGGGGTAAATCGAGACATTGCCGACCAACTGGCCGCCCTCGACCCACACCACGCCCTTGCTGATGCCCACCGTCATGTCGTTGAACTTCGACAGTAGGCCGATTCCCGCCCCCATGCGGCTCATCATCCGCATTTCGCGCAGGGCGGCGCGCCCACTGGAATCCATCGTATCGGCAAACGCCAATTCAATCAGGTCTGCCAGCGGCGCAAGGTCGGTTTGTAGGTTGACCGGGCGCAGCATCGCTCTAGACCTGACCTATCCCGCGCAGCCTAGAACCCGGCCAAGTGGCTGAGGTCAACCCGACCGTGCTGCATGGCGCTGATGGCTTGCAGCAGCGCAATCCGGTTGCGCCGGACGGCGAGGTCATCGGTCATGACGAGGACGCCCTTACCCTGCTCCTCACCGAAGAATTTGTTCACCACCGGCACCATCGGCGCGAACGCCGACAGGAAGGCGTCCACATCGGCTTCGGCGGTTAGGCCAGCGCTGGCCTGCTTATAGGCGAGGTACAGCGCCTTCTCCTCCGGCTCGACCAGCGCGGCTTCATCCACCGCGTAGGTCTGGTCGGCGCTGCGGGTGATGCGGACGCAGCGGGCGAAGCCGTCCAGCACCTTTTCCCAGCCGTCGGACGACACCCACTCCGTCAACTGCTCGACATTGGTTAGGGCGCGATACGGGTTGTTGGGCTGCGCGGCCAAGACCGCATTCACGACATCCGCCGCCCAGTCTTGCTCGGTCAGCCATGAGCGCAAGCGCCCGCTGATAAACTCCAAAACCTGCGCCTTGGCCGCGTCGGTGACTGGGACAGGCTGGGCCGCCGCCACCGCGTCCACCGCTTTGGTCAAGTCGAGGTCGATAGCCTTATCGGCCAGAATCTGCACGATGCCCAGCGCAGCGCGCCGCAGACCATACGGGTCGGTGGTCGATTTCGGCGCAAGGCCGACGGCGAACAACCCGACCAGCGAGTCGAGGCGGTCAATCACCGCCAGCAGCGTCCCGGCGGCGCTGGCGGGCAAATCGTCATCTGCGCCGCGTGGCAGCCAGTGTTCATAGATGGCGTTGGCGACCTCAGCGGGTTCACCGTTGAGCTTAGCGTATTCGCGCCCCATCGTCCCTTGCAGCGATGTCATCTCGACCACCATGTGCGTGGCGAGGTCAGCTTTCAGGACAGCGGCAGCGCGCTGCGCGGTGGCCGCGTCAGCCTTGGGGGTTTTGAGCAGCGCCCCCACTGACGGAACCAGCTTGCCGATGCGCTCGTTCTTGTCCAGCATCGACCCCAATTTCTCTTGGAAGGTCAGCGTACCGAGGCGCGGCAGATAGTCTTTCAACGGCTGGGTGATGTCGTCCTTGTAGAAGAAGCTGGCGTCGCTGAAACGGGCCGTCAGCACGTGTTCGTTGCCCTTTTGCACCAGCGCGGTGTGTTCGTGGTCACCGTTGCGGATGGTGATGAAGTACGGCATCAGCTTGCCGTCGGCGTCCTCGACCGCAAAGTAGCGCTGCTTGTCGCGCATGACCGTGACCAGCACGTCGCGCGGCAGTTCGAGGTACTTGGCGTCGTAGCCGCCGCGCACCGCCGTCGGCACCTCGACGAGGTTGGCAACCTCGTCCAGCAGGCCGGGGTCTGCCGGGACACGCCCCTTGACCTCTGCCGCCAGCGCCGCAACCTGCTCGGTGATGGCCGCCTTGCGCGCCTCTAGGTCGAGGATGACGCCCTGTGCTTTCATGAAGTCAAAATAGGCTGCTGCGTCCTTGAGCGCCTGCTCCGGCGACCCATACGGGCGGATGCCGCGAGTCGTGCTGCCGCTGGCCGTCTCGGCGTAAGCGAATGGCACGACCACATCCCCAAACAGCGCGACCATCCAGCGCAGCGGGCGGCTGAAGGCGAGACCACTCTCGTTCCAGCGCATCGACTTGCCAAATTTCAGTGCCCCAACGAACGCCGGAAGCGCCTCGGCCAAGACCTCAGTGGCCGGACGGCCCACCTTCTCGACCTTGGCCATCACATAGCGCCCACCGTCGATTTCCTCGACCGTCAGCGCTGACACATCGACGCCGCGAGACTTGGCGAAGCCTTCGCCCGCTTTGGTCGGCTTGCCGTCCTTGTCGAAGGCACGGTCAGCGGGTGGCCCCTTCTCAATTAGCGATTGATTAGGCTGGACGGGCTGCACCTGCTTGGCGAAGACCACCAAGCGGCGCGGTGTCGCCATCACCTCTACGCCGGTGTTGGCGAGGTTGAGTTCAGCGAACAGCTTCGGCGCGCTGATTTTGAGTTGTGCCAGCGCGTCGTCTACGTCGTGGGCGGGCAGTTCTTCCACCCCGATTTCGAGCAGAAAATCAGCGGGTTTGGTCGGCGCAGCGGGCAGCGCGGCGGGCGTGCCAGCGGTCGGCCCCGCCCACTGCGCGCCGAGGCGCAGCATCGGGTGTCCGAGTCCCTCGCGCTGAGCAACATACGCCTTGGCGATATTGCGGGTCATGTCGCGCATCCGGCGGAAGTAGGTCGCCCGCTCAGTAACGCCGATTGCGCCGCGCGTGTCCAACACGTTGAACAAGTGGCTGCACTTGAGGATGTAGTCATAGGCCGGGATGATGACGCCCGCGCCAAGCGCCCGCTTGTGTTCGGCCTCGTAGGTGTCATAAACGCCGCGCAGCCCCTCGACATCGGCGATGTCGAAGTAGTATTTGCAGTGGTCGATTTCATCTTGCAGGATGATGTCGCGGTAGTTGAGTTCGCCCATCCAGTCGATGTCCCACGCCGAGTCCTTGCCCTGAAGCGCCAAGACGATGCGCTCTAGACCATAGGTAATCTCGACCGAGACCGGGTTCAGCTCTAGGCCGCCCGCCTGCTGGAAATAGGTGAACTGGGTAATCTCTTGGCCGTCCAGCCAGACTTCCCAGCCCAAGCCCCACGCGCCCAGCGCGGGGCTTTCCCAGTTGTCCTCGACAAACCGGATATCGTGCTGGCGCGGGTCGATTCCCAGCGCCTCCAGCGATTGCAGATACAGTTCCTGCGGGTTGCCGGGGTCGGGCTTGAGAATGACCTGATATTGGTAGTATTTCTGCATC
>JALONW010000095.1 GCA_025454725.1 Anaerolineae bacterium | reverse complement strand
ATACCCCACCCTTTGACCAACTGCTGACCCACCTGCCGATGGCGGTCGCGCTGACCGACCGTGACCTGTGCGTGCGGTATGTCAACCCGCGCTGGTTGTCGGATTACCAGCTCGCACCCGAAACCGTTCTGGGCGTGCCACTGGGCGACCTGTTCCCGACGTGGGCGGACGATTGGGCGCGCATCCGGGCCGTGTGCCTCGCGGGCGGCCACCACCGCGACGGGGAGGTCCGGTTGCAGCGCGGCGGCGCGCCGGTCGATTGGGTCAAGCGGGAGGCGCGCCCGTGGCTGACCCCCGGCGGCAGCATCGGCGGGCTGATGGTGTTCACCGAGATTGTCACCGAGCGCAAGCGCGCCCAAGACGACCTGCGCGCCCAACACCGCTTTCTGCGTCAGGTGATTGACCTCAACACCAGCTTTATTTTCGCCAAGGATACCAGCGGGCGCTTCACGCTCATCAACCGGGCGCTGGCCGACGCCTACGGCACGACCCCTGACGGCGCAATCGGCAAATATGACGCCGACTTTAACCCCGTCCCCCACGAGACCGACCACTTCCGGGGCGATGACCTTGAGGTCTTGCAGAAGCGCATCCCCAAATTTATCCCCGAAGAGTCCGTCACGCATGTGCGCGACGGCGAGCCGCGCTGGTACCAGACGATTAAAGTCCCGCTGGTGTCCGACGACGGGAAGGAGGTGCAGCTTCTGGGCGTCGCCACCGACATCACCGAGCGCAAGCGCGCCGAGCAGAAGCTTCAGCATGCCGTCATTCAAGAGCAAGCCGCCCGCCGCGCCGCCGAGGACGCCCTGCGGATGCGCGACCTGCTGCTGGCGAACATGAGCCATGAACTCCGCACCCCGCTGAACGCCATCATCGGGTTCCTGCGCGAGATGCTCTACAGCCAGCAGTTGGACGACGACAACACCCACATGGCCGAGCGGGCGCTGGCGAACAGCAAACGGCTGTCGATGCTGGTCGATGGCGCGTTGGACTTGTCGCGCCTCGCGGTCGGCAGTCTTGAACTGGTGGTCGAGCCGGTCAATCTGCGAGCGCTGGTCGGCGCAATCCTCGAAGATGTGGGCATCCAAGCCAAAGAAAAACGCCTCCCGCTCCGCCTGTCGCTTGACCCCGCACTGCCAGAAATCATCACTCACGACGAGGAGCGCCTGACGCAAATCATCATCAATCTGTTGGTCAACGCCATCAAATTTACGCAGGCCGGTTACGTCCACCTCGCGCTGGAACGCCTGCCGGGCGACCGGCTGCGGGTCGTGGTCTCCGACACGGGGCAGGGCATCGCACCCGACAAGCACGGGGCAGTATTCGAAAGTTTCGTGCAGCTTCCCGGCGCGGCGCAGGGTGGGTTGGGGCTTGGCCTGTCGATTGTCAAAAATCTAACGACGCTCATGGGCGGGACGGTGACGCTGGACAGCGCCGAGGGACAGTACAGCGTGTTCCGCGTGGACCTACCGCTGAATTTGCCTTAGTCGAGCGGATAGCATTTGAGAGAGTTTCTCAAAAGATGTTGTCATATTGGCGATTGTGGTATCAGCGGGCGGGCAAGCCTCACCCCTACATCAAATTCCGTTTTGGCGACCTAAAATCAACGGGACGAACGACCGTTTTTGACTGTAGGGGCGACCCGGTGGGTCGCCCCGTCATGGTCTTCCCTGAAACCGTCTAAGGGTAGTCTTGTGTCAACCTTGCACGATAAAATGTCTTTATATCAATACAAGAAGTAAAGTATAGTTGACAAAAAGAAAGATATGGTTTACAGTAATCACATCAGCAATCAACAGCCATAAGGAGCCGTAAGAAATGAACGATGTCCAGAGCAAGGCCGCCCGTGAGTACAGCCAGCGCTTCAGCCTTGCCATGATTATGTACGCCGTGACGCTGGTCATTGCCATCCTCATCATCAACCGACTGGACGAGGACAACACCCTGCGCTACTTGATTGCGCTGCTGCCCGTCATCCCAGTGCTATTCGGCTTCCGGGCATTCATGACCTTCTTGCGCCAGATGGATGAGCTTCAACGCCAGATTAACTTCGAGGGCTTCGCCTTCAGCCTCGGCCTGACTGGCATCATCACCTTCACACTCGGCTTCTTGGAAATGGCAGGACTGGAGCTGGTCGGCATGATTTGGGTCTTCCCCCTGAGCATCGCGCTGTGGGGCATTGGCGCGGCCATCGCCCGCCGCCGCTACGAGTAACCGGCCATGAAGAACCGCCTCAAGGTGCTGCGCGCCGAGCGCGATTGGTCACAGGCCGACCTTGCCGACAGACTGGGCGTCTCGCGCCAGACCATCAACGCGCTGGAAACCGGCAAATATGACCCCAGCCTGATTCTCGCCTTCAAGATTGCCAGCCTGTTCGGCCAAACTATCGAAGCCATTTTCCACCCCGAAGAGTCCGACCTCAAGATCAGCTAGACCCGCTCGTTTACCCCCAATACCCATCCCTAGAGAAGGAAAAATCCCATGTTCAAGCATTGGCTTCTATTCGTGCTGCTTATCGCCGGTGTCGCCCGCGCCAGCACCCAAGATGTAACCCCGACGTTCACCGCCGTTGATTATGAAATCGAGATGGCCGACGGCTGGACGGCCAAAGCCCAGCTCACCTTGCCCCCGGTCGTTGAATCGCCTGCGCCGCTGGTCATTCTGGTGCATGGGTCTGGCCCCTATGATATGGACGCGACCTATTTCACCGCGCCGGGCGAGGAACCGCTGTCGGCCAACTTCCGTCTGATAGCTGAGTCGCTCCCGTTGGAGGGGGTTGCTGTGCTACGCTACCACAAGCGCGGCGTGGTCGGCCTGAACGAGTATGACTTCGCCCAAGTCCAGCGCTCGTATAACCTTGATGTACTGGTGGACGACGCCCGCGCCGTGTTGGATTTCGCGCTGACGCTGGACGACATCGACCCGGAGCAGGTCTACCTGTATGGATGGAGCGAGGGCGCGTGGGTGATTGCCAACCTCGCCGCCGCTGATGAGACCGATTCTATCGCCGGGCTGGTGATGATGGGCGCGCCGGACGGCGACCTCAGCGGCGTGCTGGAAGTCCAGTGGCTGGAAAACGGCCTGCCCTATCTGCGTGAGACCATCGACGCAGACGCCGACGGCCTGCTGACGGTCGAGGAACTGAGCGCGGTTCCGGCGGGGCCGGTCGGTTATTTGGCTGGGTCATTTCTGCTGACGGCTTCGGGCGACGGCGGCGCAGTGGTCAACAACATGGTCGATAGCGACCGCGACGGCGTGCTGCACATTGACGACGAAATCGCGCCGCTGCTAGAGACCTATGTCGCCAATTACAGCGCGTATCTCCCGCGGCTCGACAGTTCGTATCAGACCGCCGAATTGGTGTCTGACCTCGACCTGCCGCTGCTGGTGCAGCACGGCGAGCTGGACGGCTGGGTCCCGCTGTCGATGGGTACGGCCATTTCAGAGGCGGGCTGCTGCGCCACCCTACTGACCTACGAGGGGTTAGGTCATGCCCTCAGTCCGTCCGAATCATTCAACACCGACGGCTTCGGCGTGATGGAGGCCGAACCCATCGCGGACCTCGCCGCGTGGCTGAACGGGGCAGAATAGGGTGGGTTTAGGCTGACGGTTTGGGCTTCAACCCGTCAAAGAAGACGCGCAGGGTGTAATCAATCCACTGAGACAGGCTGAGACTCCCCTCATACACCATCTGCCCTTTGATGACGCCGATATTGGTCATCATCAGCGAGACCACCACCAGCGCTGGTAAATCCTCCGCGATGTCGCCCTCGGCCTGCGCCGTCTGCACCAAATGAATCAGGTTCTCGTTAACTTGTTCAAACTGGCTGTGGACGGCAGGGTTATGGCGGAACAGCGGCAAGATGTCATCGTGGAGGATGATGGCCGGGGACTCTTGCGACAGCCGCCCGGCTTCCATCATATGGCGCATCATCTGGCGGAGCTGTTCGACCGCTCGGCCACGACCATCCCCCAACACCGCACCCATGTGGGTCAGCGCGTGCAGCGTCGCGGCGACCAAAACCTCATCTTTGTTCTTGAAGTGTTGGTACAGGGTGGCCTTCGCAATCCCGACTTCCTCGGCCAGCCCATCCATGCTCAAGCCCGCGTAGCCCACCCGGTCAATCAGGTGGGCGGCGGCCTGCATAATCTGTTTCTCTCTGAGCGCCAGCTTGCGCTCTCGGTTTGAAGGCATGGTCAACACGGTTATCACGCTAGGTCATCATCTGTCGCCTATTGTAGGGGCGGGGTATGCATTAGTCCAGCAGCCCCGCCCCTATGATATACGCTTACCCCTCCAGCGCGGCGGGCATCAGTGAAGTGGGCCGCTGGCGCAAAACAGATGTGTCTACCTTGACCGGCACGAGGCCGAAACTCAGCAAGAAGATGGGCAGGTCGCGCAGCACGGGGATGCGCAGGAAGAAGCGCGCAATCGGCGGCAGGCCAATCACCTTGTCCGGCGCGGGGGCGCTGTCTTGCAGCTTGGCTTGGATGCCCTGCGTCAGTTTGATTTCCCACTCAACGCGCTTTTGGATGGACGCCAAGATTTTAGTTGACGGTCGGCCCTGTTCCAGCGGGCGGGCGAGGCGGTTGGCCGCAATTACCGCGTCGCGGATGGCGAGGTTAATCCCGATGCCGCCAAACGGTGACATGATGTGCGCCGCGTCCCCGATGAGCAGCAGACCATCACGGTACCACTTGACCTCCCGTTTCAGCTCGACCGGGAGCAGCGCCGTATCTTTCCACTCGATGTCCTGCATCCGCCCGGCGAATTCTGGCACCATCTGCGCGACATCAGCGCGCATGACCTCGATTCCACGCGCTTTCCACGCCTTATAATCGACTCCCTTTTTAAGCGTGAGCGAGACCTGCCATTCGTCGGCGCGGCGGAACATGAACAGCGTCGAGTCGCTCACCTCGCGGGCGACCAGACCATCCGCCACATCATCGGTTTCCAGCGGCAGCTTAAACCAGACTACGTAATCGGTCGTTTGGGTGGTGGTGATGGTCTCCAGCGCCGCTGCCTCGCGCACATAGGAGTTGCGTCCGTCTGCGCCGACCACCAGCTTGGCGCTCAGGCGGTGAGTTTCGCCCTTCACGTCTTTATACGTCACGCCGGTGATGACGCCGTTCTCCTCAATCAGGCTGTTGACCCGCGCCTGCATCCGCACATGGAAGTTGGGGTACTGCGAGGCCTTCGCTACCATGAAATCAAGGAAAACCGGCTGTGCGAGAATCATGACGTAGTTGAACTTAGACGGCATCCGGCTGTAGGTCAGGCCGTAGGCTTCGATTCCGCCCGCCCCCACTGCCTTGACCGTCTCGACCTTGTTGTGAGGGAGCTTGAGGATTTCATCCATCAGCCCCATCTGGTCGAGCAGTCCCATCGCCAGCGGGTTGAGCGTGTCGCCTCGGAACTGACGGTTAAAGTCTTTGTAGGCCTCCATCAGCAAGACCTTGCGGCCAGCCCGCGCCAGCAGGTACCCCATCACCACCCCACCGGGGCCGCCCCCCGCGATAATCACGTCATACTGTGCCGCTGTGTTGTCAGTCATTATTTAACCCTTTTGTTCATATTTGAACAGATTTGTTCAATAATTGATTAGGAACATGGGCTAGGTATGAGGGTAGGGTAAGCGGTTGTGTAGTTGGGGGTGCAGGATAACAATTAACCTTACCCCTGCCCCTCTCCTTAGGAGAGGGGTTCTAACGCGGGATGTGGGCATCTCCCCCTCTTAGCCTTCGGCGGCTAAAGCGCAGGGAGAGGGAGCTGGGGGGTGAGGGGTGAGGGGTGAGGTTTGGACGCCGACCTAATCAAACAGCGACAACTGCTTGGGCGGTTGATCGTCCCCGTCGCCCTCATCAGCGGGCGGCGGGGTGGGTTCTGGCGTTGGCTCCGGCACAGGCTCGCCATTCATCGCGGCGCGCCGTTTGCGTATTTCGTCCAACAGGCCGGGGACGCGCTTGATGTCTTCTTCCATGTCCCAGCGCAGGTCGGGGTTTCGCAGCGCCGCCGCCGGATGATACAGCGGGTAATAGGCCATGCCGCCGTCGAAACGCGGCTGACCGTGGATTTTGCTGATTTTGGCGTCGGGGAAGTAGCGTGCCATGCTGAAACGCCCTAACGTGACAATCAGCAGCGGATTGAGGACGGCCAACTGCTCGTCAAGATAGGGTCGGCAGGCGGCAATTTCGTCGGGCAGCGGGTCACGGTTGGCGGGCGGGCGGTGCTTGGCGACGTTGGCGATGAACACATGGTTACGGCTCATGCCAATCAGGTTGAGCAGGTAATCGAGGTACTTCCCGCTGCGCCCGACGAACGGCACGCCTTGGATGTCCTCTTGTTCGCCCGGTGCTTCACCGATAATCACGATTTCAGCGGTCGGGCTGCCTGCGCCGGGGACGGCATTGCGTGTGCCTTCGTGCAGCCGACAGGCGGTGCAGGCCGCCACCCGTGCGGCGATGGCTTGCAGGCGTTCGGCGTTGGTGTTGGTCATGGGCGGTCTTTTCCCGTGTGGTCGGTCATTGGTTATGCCCAATCCTACCGCGCCGGGAGGCGATTTTCCAATCACGCTGGGACTAAGGTGCCGGTACGCTCGTCGGGAACGGTGCAGGCTCGCGCAGCGGGACATTGGCAGCAACAGTAAGGTCGGGGACCTGCTCCGCATTTGCGTAGGTGGTGGTGAGCAGGACTGCACCTGTCTGCGCATTGAAGGCCACCTCAAAAACCTCGGCGTCGAACGGGCCGCCGTAATTCAATATCCCCGTCCAATCGCCAAACACGCGGTAAACGAACACCGGAGATTGTGTGTGAAGAGGGCTGCCGGGCGGCACTTGGTTGTTGTGCATCTGGAGATAATGCAGATGGCTGATGTAGCCCGTGGTCTCGGTGCCGAGGCTGGCGTCTACATTGCGCAGGCGGCTGAACTCCCGCGCCCGTGCCAGCAAATCTTTCTCGGTCAAACTGTCAGCTCGTGCGGGATGTAGGCCGCCACCAACCGCCCAAGCCCCGACGACAACCGCTAAGATGAGCATAAGTGCAAAACCGAGGTGTCGGCGTGTGATGGGCATCTTAACCTCCGTGTCAGGCTTTCTTAAAATGAATCGCCTGATTGATCATCAGCGGGAGCAGGGTTTGACCATAGCCGTCTGCCCAGCGCAAAAACGGGTGGATGAACCTGATTTGGAAGGGCAGCAGATGGATTCCTCGGTGTTCGATGACTTCACCACGCCCCTTCAAAGCGTTACGCAGCGCCGTAGGCTTCACGAAGTTTTCTAAGCCGTCATACGGCCTCAATTTTAGGACAGACGCCAAGCGTACCGGGAACTGCCACAGCCAGTTTGGGGTGGACAGCACCAGATGACCGCCCGGTTTTAAGACCCGCACCATCTCTAGTACGCTGGCGAGGGGATCGGGTGTATGTTCGATGACCTCAGTAGACAGCACCACATCGAAGGTGTTATTGGCAAACGGCAGGTCCAACACGCTGGCGACCAATGTGTTGGCATTTGACCGTGTTCTAGCCAATTGCACCAGATCAAACCCCAGATCGGCGGCATAGACTGTCGCGCCGTGCTGGGTCAGTTTTTCAGCACCGCGCCCGGTCCCTGTCCCCGCATCCAGCGCCAGCTTGCCCCTTAGATCGACGTTAGCCAGAAATTCGCTAACCAAGACCTCAAGGCGGCGCTGTACATCATATTGGTTCATCAATTCATCGAACCGTGGGGCCAAGCGCTCGTGGGTTAGCTCACGTTGATTTGTCATTCATACCTCGGTTGAGATGATCAGATGGATGGGTCTGTGCAGCGTTGTGTTCAGACAGTCGTTCTTGCTTCAAAAAGTATAAGGGACGGCCTTTGACTTCCTCAAAGATCATGCCAATGTACTGCGCGATGATGCCCAGCGAGATCAACTGGACACCGCCGATCACCAGCGCGACGATGATCGTCGAGGCCCAGCCCTCCACCGTCCTAACGGTTGCCGCAACGATCAGGATATAGACCAAATACACCAGTGCCATAACGGTCATGCCAATTCCCAGCCAACTGATCAGTTCAAGCGGGATGGTTGAAAACGAGAACAACCCGTGGCGGGCGAGGCGAAAACTCTTCCGCCATGTATAGCTGGGTTTGCCGTGGAGACGATCCTGCTGTTTGAAACTGATCTCGGTGCTGTGGAAACCTGCCCATGGGATCATGCCGCGCAGGTAGCGGTGGAATTCACGCATCCGGCGCAGCGAACGCACCACCATTTGAGAGGTCAAACGGAAATCGGCTGCACCGCGCACGACGGTCGTATTCGATAAATTTTTCAACAGCCAATAATAGGTATCGGAGGCTTTGGCTTTCAGATAACCCACATTCTCGTTGCTTTGCCGCACCGCATACACAATATCAAAACCCGCCTCGTACCGTTCAATCATCTCTAAGATCACGGCGGGCGGGTGTTGCAGGTCGCTGTCCATCGTCACCACCACGTCACCGAAGGCATAATCAATGCCAGCGGTTAAGGCAATCTGGTGACCAAAGTTACGAGATAAGGCAAGGATAGTGACACGCGAGTCCTGATCGGCAATCGCATTTAGGATCGTAAGTGTTTCATCGCTGCTGCCATCATCGACGAACACCATATCAAAGGTGTAGCTCTGATTTGCCAGTGTTCGGACTAACGCCTCATAGAATGCCCGCGCCCCAAGTGCCTCATTGAAGAAGGGAGAGACCACTGTCAAATGGTTCAGGCGGCGTGCTTCAGGCATTTCAATATCCCAAATTGCAGTGAATCAAAACACTGATGGACGCCACATCATAGCACAGTGGTAGAGGCTGTCAAGAAGTTTGACACACACACTCCGCCCTGTATAATGACGCCGCTGCGGATTAAGGAATTTTATGAGCCAAAAGGCAATTTCCCCATCACACGGTTATGTAACGTTACTCCTAGTGGTTGTTGCAATCGTGGTTGGGATTATTCCCATCGTTGGGAT
This sequence comes from Anaerolineae bacterium, assembly GCA_025454725.1. Taxonomy (GTDB): domain Bacteria; phylum Chloroflexota; class Anaerolineae; order Aggregatilineales; family Phototrophicaceae; genus Flexicrinis. The sequence continues at coordinate 2,434 of JALONW010000095.1, read as the reverse complement.
TATTAATTTTGTGGCGTCCCATGCATCTGTTAATTTCTTTATGGGGCGTGATGAGTGGATCACCCGTCTACCGGTCGCCATCCTCGCAGCAGAGGGACAACTAGAGTTTAAACATTTTTTTGAACAGTTCGGCGGCACACACCATAATATTATCTTTGCACAGATTAGTGTGGTGCTGTCTACCCTCCTCCAGAATTGGAGCATCACATCAGAAAATTACCTCACTCTATTGCTCGCTTTTGTCATCGTACTACTGATCGTCCGGGTGGCTTATCTTTATTTCGACCGCAGCTTTTTGCTGGCGGCTCTCACCTTTGCGCTGGGGGCATGGCTGATCTTCAACGCTCAGTCCAGTGTGATATGGCTGTCGATGGTGATGTCGATCCGTTTCCATGTTATTTTGTTTTTCCTTATTGGCTTGCTGATACTGATGTCGCCCAACTTAACCACTGGCAGGGTTTTACTGCTTGCCATCTTGGGCTTTTGGGCGACTTTTTCAGCCTCTATCGGCATGATGGTTTGGCCGGCTTACTTCCTTGTCCTCCTCTTTCACCCGGCTCGTAAAACACGTTATCTGGTGATTCTGATAGCGCTAGGTACGCTGTTTACCGTGCTGTATGTCTATGTCGTGTCCGATACAGTGTTGAATACACCGCGTTTACAGCGTTCCAGTCTCACTAATTTTGTCCAGCTCGTTCCTATCATGCTTGGCGCGCCCTTCTCACGCTATGAGTTCTCGACCGCGATCATTTTTGCTGTGGTAGGGGTTCTCAGCTACCTTGTCAATGTCGTATATGTCTTTTTCCGGTCTGGTCAACTCCAGCCTGTCATTATCCCCACCAGCTTCGCGGTCTTCTCGCTCCTGACCGTCGTCATCACGTCTTCGGGGCGCAACCCCACGATACAGTCAGGGCTGTACTCATGGTATGTTCCGCAGAGCATTTTTTTCTGGTTAGCGTTGCTGCTGTTGATGTTGATGGTATTCCGCATCTACCGTGCGAATAAACCCGCACTATTTGACCATACCATTATGGTGATGAATGTCGGGCTGGTCGTGGCCGCTGGATACTTCTATCTTCAGACCTTCCAGATTCAGTGGGACGTGGATTCTCAGGTGGACTATACCCCGCTGCGACACTGCGCCCGTGATTATCCCTTTACACTGGACGGAGCCTGTTTTGAGCTACCTAACTTCAGAAACTACCGGTTTGATATGTCCCAGCGCATGCAAGACACCATCAGCAACCACCTGCTGCTGTTTAACGACACTACCCTTTACCCCATCCCCAATGTCTACGAGGCGGGTTCAGTGTTATGGGTGAACGTCAGCGACCCACAGAAAGCACTGCTCATCCGGTCGGCAGTGCTGCCCCAACTTCTTGACGAGTACAAAGTTACCGAACAGACCGAGCTCTCGGCGCTCATGTCACAGATCGAGGCGACAGAACAGCTCTGGGTGATTCAAGAGGAGGACGCGCCGCTGCCGAGTTTTGAGATGGAAAATGCCTTTGAAATTATTTATCAGGAGCGCATCCTGCCGGACATTCCTTATCAGCTCATCGGTTACGCGCTAAGGTGATTTTAGGGAATAACAAAACTGTCCTGAAGTAGGTGTTTTATATCGAAATCAAATCTTTGACCGCTTCAGGATGACGGGTGATTCACATGACGGGTTTTATCCATCAAAAATCAGTCTTCCAAGCATACCGTTATGGCGTCTTGCTTGCCATGTCGGTTATGCTGCTGATTTCCATTGTCCCCATCATCATAACGGCTAACTATGTAAATCATGCAAGTTCTGCCAACTTCTTACTCGCCCCAGATGAGTGGATCAACCGCCTACCTCTTGCAGTTATCACTGCCGAGGGTGAGCTTGAGGCCAAACATTTTTTTGAGGAGTTTGGGGGTACGCAGCATAACATCGTTTTCGCACAGATCAGCGTTGTCGTCTCTACCCTGTTGCAAAACTGGAATACCACGACGGAAAATTATATCACCCTCGCTATTGCGCTGGGTGTGCTGCTGGTCATCGTGAGGATTGCCTATCTCTATTTTGAACGCCGTCTTCTACTAACCTTAGCCACCCTGATGGTAGGCGCATGGTTGGTCTTTAATACCCAGTCAGACATTATATGGGTGTCGATGGTGATGTCGATTCGTCTGCATGTAGTTTTCTTTTTGCTTGTTGGCCTGCTAGTGTTGATGTCTCCCAATTTGACGATGGGCAGGATATTACTGCTGTCCGTTATTGGTTTTTTTGCGACCTTTTCAGGCTCGGTCGGAATGATGGTATGGCCTGCTTATTTCTTCGTCTTGCTCTTTCACCCAAGCCGGAGTTGGCGCTATCTGGCGTTGCTTTTGGTCTTGGGAACGCTCTTCGTGCTGCTGTATGTTTACAGTATTTCGGATACCGTGCTGGCAGCACGACAATTAC
>JALONW010000094.1 GCA_025454725.1 Anaerolineae bacterium | reverse complement strand
TCCTCGCTGTTCTCATACAAGATGTGTCGCGCCCGCGCCTTGAGATAGTTTTGGCACGCCGCCAGCGGCCAGACATGTTGGACAAACACCTCAACCGTCAGCGAATAATCCAATAATCCATAGGTCAAACAGTATTTGCGGAAGGCATTCGCCGCCGCCTGTACATCGTCATAGACGCGCACCTGCGCCGCCTCACCCGACCACGCCACCGCCAGCCGCCGACCAATTTCATCCAGCTCAAACCCGACTAGCGCCGCTTTGTTCATGTTGTCAAGAATTTGCCCATAAATGCGCGCCCTCGGCAGCCGTACCGTCTCGAAAAAGCCGGGGCTGGACATCAACGGCTCAACGACCTTTGCCATCGCCCACTGCGCCGACTCGCTGTCCAAAAACGTCGGCGCGCTGGTCACAGCAAACCCCGCCGCTTGCGCCACCATCGGCCAATACAGCGACACCATCCGCCGTGTCAGCCCACCGAAGGTCAACACGTTTACGGCACTGGTCGCCGGGGAATCGACCGACGCCAGCAGGTCCTGGTATGGACGGGCTAATAGCGGCTGAGGAGCCAATACCGTCACGGTATGCCCCGACACACCTGCCGCCAACAGCCCGCGCAGCCGTTCGACCGCCGCAGCCGTCTTTCCCGTCCCAGCCGCCCCGCGCACGAGCAGCCGCCGAGCGTTCGCCGCGTTTAACAGCGCTTTTTGGTCATCGCGCCAAACCCATTGTTCTGCCATCCAACCCCCAACGGTTGACCACCGATTACATTGCTAATAATAACACATTCGTGCTATAATGAGGGTAGGTGCAGTCAACTAGCCCCCAATCATGCGCGGTTTCAAGAAACTTTAACTTGAATTGCGCGAGATTCGCGCTACGATATGCACCTCAAACACCTGCAAATCCATTCAGGGAGTCCGGTTTATGTTGTTCACCAATCGAATCTTCGACGAGGAGCGCGGTACGTGGCCGCCGGAGTGACTGCGCGAGATGAACAAAAGACGGGTGGCATCCTTCTAGCGCTCCCCGCTGTCCTGTGGTTAGGCCTGTTCTTCCTCCTGCCGCTGCTCATCGTGCTGGTCTTCAGCTTCCTCACCCGCAGTCAAGGCGGCCAAGTTTCCCTCCCCTTCACATTGGCGCAGTACGAGCGTGTCTTCGACACGTTCTGGGTCGTCATGCAGCGCTCGATTAACATCGCCCTGCTGACCACCGTCATCTGCCTCATCGCAGGCTACCCCCTAGCGTACTTCATTGTTCGCCGCCGGTCGAACTTCGGCAAACAGTTCGCGCTCTTCCTCGTCATCCTGCCGTTCTGGACGAACTTCTTGGTTCGGACCTACGCTTGGCGTGTGCTGCTAGGGCGTGAGGGTCTCATCAACAGCACCCTCATCAACAACGGCATCATCACCGAGCCGTTAGAACTGTTGGGAACCGAGTTCGCCGTCCTCCTCGGCTTGGTTTACGGCTTTTTGCCGTTCATGGTGCTTCCCATCTATGCGTCCCTCAGTCGCTTCGACTTCCGTTTCATCGAAGCTGCCCAAGACCTCGGCGCGAACGACGTAAAGGCGTTCCTGCGCGTGATGCTGCCCATGACCCTGCCGGGCGTGGTCGCTGGCTGTATGTTGGTGTTCATCCCAGCCATCGGGACTTTCGTGACCTCCGACCTGCTCGGCGGCACACAAGGCCTGATGATCGGGAATCTGATCTACTCACAATACAACCGCAGCGGCAACCTGCCGCTGGGGGCTGCGCTGTCCGTCGTGATGATGGGCGTTGTGATGATCGCGCTGCTAATCTACGCACGCTTTGGGGAGGCAAAAGAGTAAATGGGTAATCAAGTCATCAGCCGTGCCGGTGTCGGCACTGCCGTCCAGACCACCGCACAAGGTTTCCGCGCCGATATGGCTGTTCGCTCCATCGGTAAGGTCGGCCTGCTCGTCACGCCAATCTTCTCCTACTTCTTCCTGTGGGCTCCTATCGCCCTGCTTGTGCTGTTCTCGTTCAACGACTCTCGCGGCGTCGATACATGGCGCGGCTTCACCCTGCGCTGGTACGAAAACATTTTCGCAGGCACCATGGGCGGTGAGGCGCGCTTCGCCACCGACCTGATGCTCAGTGCGCTGGGCAATACCCTGTTCGTCAGCTCGATTGCCACTGTCATCGCCACCATCCTCGGCACGATGATTGCCCTCAGCCTCGTGCGTGGCAACATCCCCGGCAAGAAGGTCATCGACAGCATCCTGTACCTGCCGGTCGTCATCCCGGAAATCACACAAGGTGTCTCGCTGGCGATCTTCTTCAAGCTGATCTTCGACTTCGTGGAATCCAGCACCGGCGTCAACGGGACGCCCGGCTTCGGCTCGATCATCATCGGCCACGTCGTCTTTAACATCTCCTACGTCGCCATCGTCGTCCGCGCCCGCCTCGCCAACATGAACCCCCGGTTGGAAGAAGCCGCTAACGACCTCGGCGCGAACCAGTGGCAGACCTTCATGCGGATTACCTTCCCACTGATCCTGCCGGGTGTCATCGCGGGCGCGCTGCTCGCTCTCACCCTCTCGATGGATGATCTGGTCGTGACGTTCTTCAATTCGGGCGTGGGCAACACCACCCTACCCGTGTTCGTCCACGGCCTCATCAAGACCAGCGTCACGCCAGAGGTCAACGCCCTCTCCACGCTGATGCTGCTGTTCTCCACGGTGATTGTCGGCTTCTCGCTGTTCCTTCAGAACCGCTACACCGACCGTCCCTACAACAACCGTTAGTCCGTTCCTACACTACAGGAGATAAAACCAATGCGCGTATGGATTGCCCTTGCTCTGCTGCTGGCCCTGTTCAGCGTCACCACCGCCCAAGAGTCCGAAACCGCCATCGAGACGGACTGGGAATGCCCTCCCGGCTTTGAAGGCCAGACCCTCAGCCTGTTCAACTGGGCGACCTACATCGGCGAGAACACCGTAGCTGACTTTGAACTGCTCTGCGGTGTCACCGTCCTCTACGACGTGTACGACAGCGATGAAGTCCTGCTCGCCCGGATGCGCCAAGGCAACCCCGGCTATGACGCCGCCTTCCCCACCGATTACATCGTGGACATCATGCGCGTCGAGGGCCTGTTGGCTGAAATTGACCTCGCCAATATCCCCAACATCGCCAACATCGGTGAGCAGTACCTCGACCAGAACTTCGACCCCGGCAACCTCCACTCGGTTCCTTATGTCTGGGGGACGACCGGCATCGGCTACAACATCGAGGCCGTCGGCTATGAGATTACCGAGTGGGAGCAGGTCTTTGAGTGCGAATGCCGCGTCGCGTGGCTCGACAGCACCCGCGCCATGTTTGGTATCGCCCTGACCATCCTCGGTTACGACCCCAACACCACCGACGCCGATGAAATCGCCGCCGCCCGCGACTATCTCATCGAAAACAGTGGCAATGTGGTCGCCATTGCCGCCGACGACGGCGACGCACTGCTGGCGCAGGGCGAGGTCGATATCGCCATTGAGTACGGCGGCGACGTGGGTCAGCAAATTGTCGATTGCGAGTGTGAAGAGCTTCAATACGTCGTCCCCAGTGTCGGCGGCATCATCGACTTCACCAGCATCGTCCTACTGGCTGACGGCCCTAACCCGGAACTGGCGCAGGTCTGGATGGATTACGTTCTCCAGCCCGAAATTCAGGCTTCCATCACCAACACTGTCCTCTACCCCACCCCCAATGTCGCCGCAATTGAGGCTGGCCTCATCGAAGAAGACTTCCAGAACAGCTCCAGCGTCGCCATCCCTGAAGAAGTGATGGAAGAGACCTTCTTCATCGAGAACGTCGGCCCCGACGCCGAGCTGCTCTACAACGACGCTTGGGACGAGGTTAAGATTCTGACCGGCCTCTAATCCACCGTTCGCCCTTCCGCCATTGCGTATAACAGATAGAGCGGGGCGCAGCGTCCCGCTCTATTTATGCCCATCCACGAGGCCAGCTCATCCATGAACGACATCAAGGTCGAACTCATCGACGTGGTGAAGGAATTCCCCATCCAGCGCGGCGAAACCACCCGTTTCCGCGCCGTCAACAACCTTAACCTCGACATCTATGATGGCGAGTTTTTCGCGCTCCTCGGCCCCAGCGGGTGCGGCAAAACCACCACGCTGCGCCTCATCGCCGGGTTTGAGCAGCCCAGCTCCGGCCAAATTCTCATTGACGGCAAGCCGATGCAGGGCATCCCGTCCTTCTCACGCCCAGTCAACACCGTCTTTCAGGACTACGCCCTGTTCCCTCACATGAGTGTCCTGCAAAACGTCATGTTCGGCCTTCAGATGGACAAGGTTCCGCGCAAAGAGGCCGAAGGCCGCGCCGTGGAAGCCCTTGAGATGGTGCGCCTGCCCAACGCACTCAACCGTAAGCCCAAAGAGCTGTCTGGCGGCCAGCAGCAGCGCGTCGCGCTTGCCCGCGCCATCGTCAAACGTCCAAAGGTGCTGCTCCTTGACGAACCCCTCGGTGCGCTAGACCTTAAGCTGCGCCGCGAGATGCAGTTTGAACTTAAGTCGATGCAGCAGGAACTCGGCATCACGTTCATTTTCGTTACCCACGACCAAGAAGAAGCCTTGACGATGGCGAATCGAATTGGCGTCATGCATGACGGCAACCTGCTTCAGGTCGGGCGACCAGAAGAAATCTACGAGACGCCTGCCACCCGTTTCGTCGCCGATTTCATCGGTGAGACCAATTTCATCGATGGCAAACTGGTCTCGCACACCGCCCATGAAGGCGTCGTCTCCATTGATGACGAGACCACCGTTACCGCCATGATTGGCGCAGACCAAGTTGCCAACGGTCAGGCCGTCAGCGTGGCCGTCCGCCCCGAAAAGATGACCATCACCGCCTACAGTGACACCCCGCCCAGTACCGAACACAACATCGTCCACGGACAGGTGGCACAGGTCTTCTACATCGGCACCGATACCCGCTACGCCGTCCGCGTCGGCAAAAGCGCCTTGGTCAACGTCCGCGTGCAGAACACCGCCGCCCACCACACCACCTTCAAGGAACGCGACACCGTTACCCTCTCATGGGAGCGCTCGGTCGCCCGTATCCTCACCCACTAAATATCCCCAAACACAAAAACCCCCTTGCCGATGGTTGGCAAGGGGGTTAACTCATCACTCAAGATTCATCACTCACAAGCCGCATCGCCCTCAGTGTATGACCGGGCAAGTGATGACCGTAGCGCGCCTGCCACGCCGGGTCGAGATGGTCGCGATTCGTGACCCGTCCGCGACAAATCGGGCTGCCGCATCCACAGACCATATCCAACGGCACATCGACTTCGGTCATGGCGTAATCGTAGGTCACTTCCTCACCGGGCTGGATGTCGCGCCGCGCCACCATCGTCTGGTCATCCAACCACCACACATTCGGGTCGCACGAGTGGTTCATCAGGTGTTCTGGCTCCCCCTCAAACATCAGCAGGTCTTCCGAACACTGGTAGGCATGATGCAATAGGCGCTCCTGCTCATCGGATGGCAGTGCCAGCAGGTCGGCAATCTGCATCGTGGTGGCCGTTGGCTCCACCCGGCTGACCACCTCCCCGGCGCAGATGAGACCCCGCGCCATCAACCCGCTCCCGTGGATAACATCGCCCTTCACTGCTTCGACAGCCGGGTGCAACATAGCCTATGGACTCCTTCAGCCCTCCCCCCACACGACCACCGCGCAGGGACTCCGTAGATAGTAGCAACCATCCCCACTACCGACAAAAACCCAAAACCAACGCTTCCATCACACAAATCCAACACGTTCTTATGTATAATTTAATACGCTCGCGCACATCAATCCCCGCGCACTCGTCGCCCGCTTTTTCAGGACACCTAAACCCCATGGTTCCACGCATCTTGGTCGTCGAAGACGACCCCATGACCGTTGAACTCATCAAGACCTACCTTGAGAAGGAACACTGGCAGGTCATCCTGGCCAACAACGGGCGCGATGCGCTCGACCTCGCCCGTGAGCGCCAGCCCGACCTCATCATCCTTGACCTGATGATTCCCCGTGTCGATGGCCTTGATGTCTGCCGCATCCTCCGCAGTTCCAGCGATGTCCCCATCGTCATGCTAACCGCCCGCACCACCGAGGACGACATCCTCCTCGGCCTCGAACTCGGCGCAGATGACTACATCACCAAACCTTTCAGCCCACGACAACTCGTCGCCCGCGTCCGCACCGCGCTGCGTCGCACCCGCACCCTCCAACGCGACACAGCCGAGAATATGACGTTCGGAAGCCTGTCCATCTCGCTCATCCGACATGAGGTGCAGTACGACCAGAAGCCCATTACCCTCACCCCGCGTGAGTTTAAGCTGTTGGTCATCATGGCGCGTGAGCCGGGGCGCGTTTTCAGCCGCCAACAGCTGCTCGAAGGCGCGTTCGGCCCCGATACCGAGAGCCTCGAACGTACCGTGGATTACCACATCATGAACCTCAGACGAAAGCTCGACGATGCACAGGCCACAGGCTATATCCAGACCGTTTTTGGCGTGGGCTACCGCTTTTCGGCGGCGCAGGCTGCTCAATAGCCTGCGCTTCCAGCTTCTGATGGGGTCAATCCTCATCATTATCCTCTCGTCGGCCTTCTCCGCTGCGCTGGTCACCTACTCCGTCACTGAACGTTTCGAAAGCATCGTCGCCCGGCCCAGCCTTGGTGGCAGCGCCTCAAGCTGCCCAACCACCGAGGTCTGCCTCGTCATCGAAAGCGACGCCGTATCTGCCGCTGTTCGTCAGGAATTCATCACCTCAGCCACCAACGCTGTCTTAATCGTCCTTGTCACCACCGGGGTTATCACCCTCGCACTGTTGGCCGTCCTCGTCATCCCCCGGCTGCGTACAATTGGTGAATTGATTCTCGCCGCACGCCAGCTCGCCGATGGACACCTCGACAAGCGCGTCAACGTCCAAGCCAACGACGAAATTAGCGAACTGGCGCGCTCCTTCAACGCGATGGCCGATAACCTAGAGCGCGTCGAGGGGCTGCGCCGGACGATGGTCAGCGACATTGCCCACGAACTCCGCACCCCCCTCTCTAACATCCAAGGCTATATGGAGGGGCTGCGCGATGGCGTCATCCCCGCACGCCCAGAGCTGTTCGAGTCGCTCTACCAAGAGTCGATGCTGCTCACCCGTCTCGTCGGCGACCTACAGGTCCTCGCCCTCGCAGACGCCGGTCAACTCAGCCTGCACCGCACCTCATCCTCGCTGGCGGCGCTGGTTAAGAATGTCGCCCTCAGCCTGCGCGACGCCAACCCCGGCCAAGCCAGCATCACCATCAAGCCTATGGAAAACCTCCCCCGCGTCTACATCGACCCCGACCGTATAAAGCAGGTGTTGGGCAATTTGCTCACCAACGCTCTCGCCCATACCCCGCCCCACGGGCGCATCACCGTCGAGGCCGCCGTCAGCACGACCCATGTTGCCCTAAAAGTCTCCGACACCGGCGAGGGTATTGACCCCGATCACCTCCCCTATGTGTTCGAGCGCTTCTACCGCGCTGACGCCTCCCGCACCCGCGTCACGGGCGGCACAGGCATCGGCCTTGCCATCGTCAAACAGCTCATCCACGCACACGGCGGCACAGTCGAGGTCGAGAGCCGTTTGGGAGCTGGCTCTGTCTTCACTTTTACCCTCCCCATCGACAAACCTTAGCATCCACCCACAACCCTTAACCCTAACATAAACCCAACAAGATTTTATACAAATCCAAAATGCCCCATGTTATACATATCGACATGCTCCGAGAGGGGTAGGCTATTGGGAATCTTGACTGTAAGGTTCCTTTGGCAAGTAAGGCTCGTGCGGTTATAATCACCGCTGCGCGCTGTCCACCACACTGGGGTGGTGTCCAGCGTTAAGATTGTCCTGTTTTATGGGGAGACCTCCACATGAATAAACTGTCCCGTATTGTTATGGTTGGGCTTTGCCTCGCGCTCTTTGCAGCGTTGAGCATCCCGGTCGCCGCTCAAGAAGAGTCCGGCTCCGGTCAGCCCCTCATCCTGCCGAACTTCGGCGCTGACCCCGCCACCTTCAACCCGATTCTTTCTAACGACGGCACCTCGAACGCCATCATCACCCGTCTGTTCCCGGCCTTCGTCGGTATTGACCCCGACAGCGGCTACTTCGCCCCGGGGGCCAACGGCGCGCTTGTCCTCGACTGGGAAGTCTCGCCCGACAACTTGGTCTACACCTTCACCCTGCGCGATGACCTCTTCTGGAGCGACGGTGTACCCGTCACCTCTGCAGACGTGAAGTACTTCTGGGATGCCATGCAGCCCGAGACCGGCGTCAACGTCTCCGGTTCGTTCACCACCCTGCTTGACCTAATCGCCAGCGTGGAAGCCCCGGACCCGACCACCGTCGTCGTCACGTTGGCTAACCCGGACTGCAACGGCCTCGACAGCGCTGCAACCCTTCAGGTCGTCCCTGCCCACTACTACACCCAGATTTTCCCCGAGTTCGCCGACATGAACGACTCGGAAGAGAACCTCAATCCACAAGTGACCGCTGGCACGTTCACCTTCTTGGACTTCCGTCCGGGTGAGCAGGTCCGCCTGCGCGCCAACCCGAACTACCCCGATGGCACCGTCATCCCGGTCGGCTTCATCTACAAGAACGTCGCTGACCAGACCGTCCAATCAGAGCAGTTCCTCGCCGGTCAGCTCACCACCATGGGTGTCCCGACCGCCCGCCTGAGCGAGTTCTTCGAGTATGTTGATAACGGTGACTACTTCGGTCACCCCAGCACCCGTGCCAACATGCGCTTCCTCGGCTTCAACATCGGCGACCCCAACAACCCGCAGCCGGGTCTCGATGAAGAAGGCAACGTCATTGAGCAGGGCTTCCACCCGATTTTCGGTGATGTCCGCGTCCGTCAGGCGCTGAACTACGCCATGGACTTCGAAGGCATCAACGCTGGTGTGTTCGGCGGTACCGGCATCCAGATGGCGACGCACAGCCGCCCCGATGACTGGGCTTACCCGGAAGGCATTGAGCCGTATCCGTTCGACCAAGAGCAGGCCATCGCTCTCCTTGAAGAGGCTGGTTGGACCGACAGCGACGGTGACGGCGTGCGCGAGTGCAACGGTTGCCTCTATGCCGAAGAAGGCGCGCTGCTGGAGTTCGACCTGAACACCAACGCTGGTAACACCTCACAGGAAGCCCTCGGCGTTGTCCTTCAGGACCAGTGGGCGCAAGTCGGTGCGCGTGCCAACTTCCAAGCCATTGACTTCAACGTCTTGGTTGACAACTTCACCGCCCAGACCTTCGACGCCATCATGATTTTCTGGGGCTTCGGCTTCCCGTTCGACCCCGATGGTGTCACCGCGACCTTCAGCGTCACCAGCGACCTGCCCGGCAGCGGCTTCAACACCGGCTCGTACTACAACGAGCGCGTCGAAGAACTGCTGAACGAAGCCCGTACCCTCCCCGGTTGCGACCGTGAGGTCCGCCGTGAGATGTACCGTGAGGTCTACGAGATCCTTCGTGAAGAAACCCCGTGGATCTGGATCGGCATCGGCCAGACACTGACCGTCACCCAGCCCAACGTTGAAGGCTGGGACCCCAAGCCCACCGCTGCCAACGAAGCGCTCTGGAACGAGGAGACTTGGTTCATCCCGGCTCCCTAATCAGGTCGCCGCTTGAAAACCAATTCCCCCTGACCTAGTCTTGACTCCCCCTCCCACTTCTCGGTGGGGGGGGGATATTGTTACTGACAGGGTTATTAGCCCCCTGTTGGGAAAGGCTCATCATGATCAAATATCTCCTGCGTCGGCTCATCCAAGCCATCCCTATTGTGTTCGGCGTCACTGTCATCTCCTACGGTCTGATGGCGATCACCCCCGGTGGCCCTGTTGGTGCACTTGCATTCAACTCCAACCTGCGCGCAGCCGACCGTGAGCGCCTTGAACAGCGCCTCGGCGTCAACGACCCCCTGCCCGTCCAGTACCTGCGCTGGTTGCTGGGCGACGACTGGATGCGATGGGACACTAACGACGATGGGCTGGCCGACCAAGCCTTCCTCATCTCCCTCACCGACAGCGAGGGCAACCCGCTGCCTCCCGGTGACCGCGAAGGCGTCCTGCGCGGCGACTTCGGAACATCCTTCTCGCAAAGTGGGCGCGCCGTCCTGCCCTATGTCACCGAGCGAATCCCAGCCTCACTAGAGCTAAGTATCTCCGCGTTGATTGTCGGCCTCGTCACAGGTATCGTCATCGGCATCCTCGCCGCGGTCAACCAAAATGGCTGGTTTGACCAAATAACCCGCGTTCTTGCCGTCGTCTTTGATGCCGTACCGGGTTTCTTCTTGGCGCTGCTGCTGCTGCTCATATTCGCATCACCACGCTCGCCCCTATCGATTCTCCCGATGGCTGACCGCTGTCCGCCGTATGACCCGATGGATTTTGAGGCAACTTGTCCCCCTATCCACGAGCGGCTAGACCACCTACTGCTGCCCACCCTCGTGTTGGCTACAGGTGGCATCTCAACCTACTCGCGTTATATGCGGACGACCATGCTCGATGTGGTGTCACAAGACTATATGCGTACCGCCCGGTCTAAAGGCCTAAGCAACCGTGTAGTCTGGTTTAAGCACGGCGCACGAAACGCGCTTATCCCAGTCGCAACCTTCCTTGGCCCAGCCATTGCAGGCATCTGGGGCGGAGCAGTCATCATAGAGACCATCTTCAATTGGCCGGGAGTGGGCTTAGTCGCCACCCGCGCCCTAGGAGCGCGAGATTACCCGGTCGTTATGGCGGTGACGCTGTTCGGCGCAGTCTCGACCATCATCGGCTACCTGCTGTCCGACATCCTCTACGCCGTCATCGACCCGCGAATCCGGTTCGACTAGGCGGGAATGGAGCTTTAACGTCAATGTCCACCTCCTCGTCTACCAAAGAAGTCATTCGACTCGGCGGCCACGAATCTCAGGGATACGTCAAGAGCGAGTCTATCTACCAGAAGGCCTTCAAACGTTTCCTGCGTGACCGCCTGAGCATGGTATGCACCATCATCCTCGGCACAATGGCAATCTTGGCCTTGGCCGCGCCCGTCATAGCCGATACTATGGGTGTCAACCCCAACCGGACCGACCCGATCAACCGCCAAAAACCCTTCGGCTGGGAACACCCCGAAACGGGCGTCACCCACCTCCTCGGCACCGACAGCATTGGTCGCGACCAGTTCACGCGCCTGTTGTATGCTGGGCGGGTTTCGCTCGGCATCGGATTCTTCGGCGCAACCCTCACACTCATCATCGGCCTGACCTTCGGGGTCATCACCGGATACTATGGTGGTGTGGTTGATGATATCTTTAACTGGCTCATCACCACCCTCGACTCTATCCCCACCATCTACCTGCTAATTCTCATCTCAGTTGTTCTCACGCCTAGTGCAT
>JALONW010000461.1 GCA_025454725.1 Anaerolineae bacterium | reverse complement strand
AAGCGGATGCTGCTCATCTTCGACAACTTCGAGCATGTGCTGGGCGGTGTGCCGGTTATCAACGACCTGATGCGCGCCGCACCGGGCGTGAAGGTGGTCGCCACGTCACGCGAGCGTCTCAACCTGATGGGCGAGACGCTCTACCCCCTCGACGGCCTCGACCTGCCCGCCGACATCAGCACCGAGGCCATCGGCAAGAGCAGCGCGGCGCAGTTGTTCCTCCAGAGCGCCCGGCGCGCCCGCCCCGGTTTCGAGCTGACCGATGATGACCTGCCGCTGGTGGCCGAAGTCTGCCGGACAGTCGGCGGGCTGCCGCTGGGAATTGTGCTGGCGGCGGCGTGGGTGCAGACCCTCTCGCTCAAAGAGGTGTTGGAAGAACTCCGCACCGGCCTCGACTTCTTGGAGACCGAGATGGGCGACGTGCCGCAGCGCCACCGCAGCATCCGGTCAGTGTTTGATTACTCGTGGAAGTTGATGCGCCCAGAGGAACGCGACCTCGTGGCGACGCTCTCGGTGTTCCGGGGCGGCCTATCGCGCCGGGCGGGTCAGGAGGTGGCCGGGGCTGGCCTGCGGGCGCTGGCAACCCTCGTCAACAAGTCGCTGCTGCGCCGTGACCCCGATGTCGGCAGCTATCACATGCACGAACTGCTCCGCCAATATGCCTACAGCCAGCTAGATTCATCAGGGCGGGCGGAGATGGTGCGCCAAGCGCACAGCGCCTATTACCTCGGCGTGCTGGCGGAACTGCGCCCGGCGCTGCAAGGCGGCGACCAGATTGGCACCCTCTATAAGCTGGCCGACGACATCGAGAACGTGCGCGCAGCGTGGGATTGGGCGCTCGACCGCGCCAGTTACCCCCTCATCGCCGGTGCGCTGCCCACCCTGAGCATCTATTTTGAATTGTGTGGGCGCTTCTTCGAGGGGGAGGCGTTCTTCGAGCAGGCCGCCGCCAAACTGCGCGCCCAGCCCGCCTCCCCGGTGCGCGATAGGCTCTTGGGCGAACTCTTGGCCCGCAGCTGTACCCTCGCCATCACTCTGCACCACCGCGAGGCCGCCGACGCACTGCTGGCTGAGGCTGATGCGCTGCTGGGCGAGTCTGCGTCCACCCCGGCGCGGGCGGCTCTGGCCTTCGCCCACGGCTTCTGCCACCTCACGCTCAAGAAGGCGGTCGATGCGCGCCCATACCTTGAGCGCGCCGCCGAACTCTACCGCACCCATGAGGATTGGTGGGCGCTGGCGCGCACGCTGGATGAACTGTCCTCGACTTACTGGTACCGCGCCGACGGCCAGACCACCGACCTCGACAAGGCGAAAGAACTTCTGACCGAGGCGCTGGGCATCCAAAAACTGTTGGGCGATGTGTACGGGCTGGCGACTACCACCCTGCATCTCGGCACGGTGGCCTCGTATGCGCTGGACGACGCCGAGGACGCCCGCCTGACCGCTGAGGCGCTGGTGTTGTTCCAGCAGATTAACCACCGTCACAACGTCGCGCACACGCTCAACAACATGGGCGTGCGCGAGCTGATGAACGGGCAGTACAGCGCCGCCCGTCCCTACCTTGAGCAGTCGCTCCACATCCGTCACGAAATCGGCAGCGTCACGTCGATTGCGTGGGGCATCTTTGCGCTGTCCCGCCTCGACTATTCCGAGGGCGATTTCGTCAGCGTGGTCAAACGCACCGGCGAGGGGCTGGCGCTGGTGGCTGGGAGTGTGCATGTCGAATGGGAGCTGACGCTGTTGTTCAGTCGCGCACAGGCGCGCTGGGCGCTGGGTGAGTATCCGTTTGCGCTGGCTGATTATGGGCGCACCGACCAGCTCGCCCGTCAGCTCGATAACCAAGAGGACGTGCTGTACACGCTCAACCGGCGCGGGGCGGTGGCGCTCGCCATGCGCGATGACGCCAACGCCGCCGCGTGGCTGTCACGCGCCAAAGCCGAAGCCGAGGAGAAAGACGACCAAACCACGGCGCTGCTAAGTCAAGCGCTGTTGGCACGCTTGGCGCTGCTTCAGGGCAAGCCCGCCGACGCCCGCGAACAGGTCTCCGCGCCGGTCGATTATTTCACCAATGAAGAGGCATGGCAGATGTCGTACAGCACCGACCAGTGGCAGATGTCGGCCTATGCCGTTGAGGCGCTGGTGACGCTGGCCGACGCTCGCCGCGTATTGGGTGAGCGCGCCGCCGCACTGACGGCGTTGGGGCGCGCCTTCCGCACCGCGCAAGCTATCGTCAGCCCAGCGCATCTGCTGTCGGTGGCGGCGGCCTATGCCGAGGTGGTGGCGGTGAAGGAGCCGCTGCTGGCGGCGCGCCTATCAGCGCGGGTTGCCACGCACAGCGCCGCTTACGCGGTCGATAAGGTGCGGGCGCGGGCGGTGCTGCACCGTGCCGCGTCGTCGAAGGTTGTCCCACCGGAAGCGTTCGCTGAGGCGTGTCTCACCGGGGAGGGGATGGCTTTCCCAATGCTGATTGATGCTCTCGCCGATGATTTATTGGCGGGGTAGACGGGCGTCAGTTGTTATCGGGCAGGACGCGCCTCGGTCGCCTGTAGGAATAGGTCCACCATATCCGCCAGATAACTGTCTAGCTGGATGTATGGCTTGTGCATGTCCCCGTAAAACTCGTTGATTGCGCCCCGGATGATGGTCGCCATGTTGCGGACATTAAACAGGCGGAACTCGCCCGCCTCTTGGCCGCGAGTGAGCAGCGTTTCGAGGATGGTCGGCTCATCATCGGTGTTGGACTGATACAGCGGCGTGCCATCCTCAGACCGGGTATTAAAGATGATTTCGAGCATGGCGGCAAAATGCTTGGGGCGCGTCGCAATATAGGTCAGGCTGGCCTCAATATATAGGCGGAGCTGGTCACGCGGAGTCTGGCCTAACGCAACCTGTTCTTCCACATACCCGTCCCAAGACGCGACAATATGATTCAGCGTGTGTTCAATCAGGTCGTGCTTATTGGCGAAATGGTAGGCGATAAGACTGGTGCTGATGTCGGCGCGCTTGGCAATCTGCCCCATGCTGGTCTTGACGTACCCCATATCGGCTAAGGTCTCAATCGCCGCGCCCATAATCTGGTTGCGCCGTGCTTCTT
>JALONW010000460.1 GCA_025454725.1 Anaerolineae bacterium | reverse complement strand
CGGGCTTGCCAGCGCCCCCTTATTCGGGCGCTCCCGGCGACGGTGTGAAGTCACAAAAGAAGTGATGAGACCCCTAATACCGCTGCCAGCGCAGCAGATAACGCTCGGCCAGCGCAACAGCGCGATACAGCAGAATTGCCATCGATGCCAAGAGGATGACCGCGACGAACACCAGCGGGATGTCGTACTGCGCCATGCCCAGCCGCACCAGATGACCCAGCCCTGCCGTCCCGTTGATGAGTTCACCGACCACCGCGCCGATGACCGATAGGGTAGCAGCAGTTTTGAGGCCGGCCAGCAGCACAGGCAGCGCGGCGGGGACTTCCAGCTTGGCGAAGGTCTGCCAGCGGGTGGCCTGCGAGACGCGCATCAGGTCGCGCAGGTCGTCCGGCACATTGCGGATGCCCACCAGCGTACTCATCAGCATTGGGAAGAACACAATCAGCGCGCTGGTGATGGTCTTGGAGGCGGTGCCGGGAAACCAGATGACCAGCAGCGGCGCGTAGGCCACCACTGGGGTTGATTGGAGCGCCACCACCAACGGCGAGAGCAAGCCCTCGACGAGGCGGCTGTGCGCCATCAGGTAGCCCAGCAGCAGCGCCAGCCCGACGCCTGCGCCCAGCCCGGTCAGCACCTCGACCAGTGTGGTAGTGATGTGCGGCCAGATTTTCCCATTCGCCACCCACTCGGCCAGCTCGTCCCACACCGCTGAGGGCGCGGGGAGCTGGTAGGCGGGCAGCACCTCGAATGTGAACAGCACATGCCACAGCGTCAGCACCACCCCGACCGTGATGAACCCGGCGAAGCGCTGAATCCACGGTCTGCGCGTCCGCAGGCGTGGGGTGGGCTGGCGGGGAGTACGGGGGATGGCGCGGACGCCGGGGAGGGGAATCTGCATGGGAATCAAAACGCCCTGTCTATGCTGTTACAGCAAGCCAAACAGGGCGTTGATAGTAGCCAATGGGAGTCGGTATGCCAAGCGAGGGTGACAGGGTTGTTATCCCCATCATCCCAGCGCCATACGCCGCGACGCCAGCCGCCGGGTACGCCAAACACGTCCCCACAGCTTTAATCACTGCGTCAGCATAGCACAGGCAGGCCGCGCACCGATTGCTGGTACGCCGCCGCCCGACCTTCTCCCATCCGGACTTTAACCGTCGGCCTCGGTTTCTCACCGATGTCAGCCGGAGCGCAGCTTGCGGGCTGCGTCCGGGTCGCGGGCTGAGGGGGCGCGCTGGTCACCCCACATCACCGCCGGTTGGGAATTTCACCCCACCCCGAAGGTCTGCTATTCGATTACTCTATAGCATAACACATAGATTTCTGTAGGTTCAAGTGGTTTGGCGTTAGGGTTGGTTAAATCCAGCCCATTCCCGCATGGCGCTCACGGCTGGATATAAGGCAATCTCACCGTAAAAGTTGACCCCTTGCCCGGTTCACTCTCGACTGAAATTGTGCCGTCGTGGATTTCCACACAATCGCGCACGATGCTCAAACCCAGCCCTGACCCGTCAATCAGCTCAACCTGTTCCGACCGGAAGAATGGCTCGAAGATGTGCGACAGGTCATCCGCCGCGATGCCCACCCCTTGGTCGCTGACGCTGAGGATAATCTCGTCGCCGTCACGCCTCAGCACAAGGCGCACCGTGCTGCCGTCTGGGGAGTATTTGACCGCGTTGGCGAGCAGGTTAATCAGGGTGCGGCTGATGAGGGTCTCGTCGGCCATGACCTGCTGCACCCGTCCGTCGGTGTCAAAGAGGAGGTGGTGGGTGGTCTCAACCGACTCGCGCACCTCGCGCAGGCAGATTTCATACAATTGGACGAGGTTCACCGGGCTGGGGTCGAAGGTGTGCGGCGTTAAGATGCCGCGCACGACCTTAGACACCTCATCGATAATCTGCGCCATACGCTTGACCTGTGTGCGGATGGTCTGGATGCGCTCGTTGCGCTGCTCCTCGGTCAGGCGCTCGTGGTGTTTCGCCAGCAGGCCGCTGGAGGTGTTGATGACCGTCAGCGGGATACGCATCTCGTGCGACAGCACCCGCATCATGCGCTGGATGGAGGCGTTCCAGAGCTGTTCGTGGCGCAGCGTCATCTCCAGCCGTTCGCGCTCCAACAGCGTCGATTCAATGCGCTTCTCGGCGGTGATGTCCTTGGCCGCGCCGTAGAAGCGCACCACCCGCCCGCTTACCGGGTCTTTAATCGGGCAGCGGGTAATCCGTATCCAAATCATCCGCCCGTCTTTGGTGTAGAGACGGTACTCGCCGTCACGTGCCTCGCCGCGTGCCACGGCTTGGATGTCCTCGGCAAGGCGGGCTCGGTCTTCCTCGTGGTAGCGCATGTAGGGGATGGTATGGTTGATGTCTTCAGCGGTGTAGCCGGTGACATGAGTAAACGAATCCGTTACCCATTCAAGGCGGACGGTTCCGTCCTCGTCAACGCTGAACCCATAGGCGTAGTCTGAGATTAAGTTGGAGATGTTGCGGTAGCGCTCTTCGCTCTCCTCTAAAGCCCGTTGGATGACGGCCTGCTCAGATACGTCGAAGCCGATGCACTGGATTTCGCTCACCTTGCCGTTTGGCTCTTGGAGGGCCGCAAACTCCCACAGCGTCCACACCATCTGACCGTTAATGGACTTACGCAGCGTCGTTAGGATGGGTTGGTCGGGATGCTCGATGCAGTGGGCGGCGGCGCTGATGGCCTTCTCGTGGTCTTCTGGGGTGATGGTGTCGAGCGACGACATGCCAACGATGTCGGTGACAGCCATGCCGTACTTTTTGGCGAAACTCTTGTTGCAGTAGGTGATGACGCCCGCAAGGTTGGTGCGGAGGACATAAGCCGTCTGCGAGTCTAGCATGGACTGAAGGTAATGCGGGGGAGGAGGGGCGGTCGTTGGTGGATTTGCATCCAGCCAGTGGGCAAGCAGCGCCTCGATGGGGAGATTGTGCTGTTTTGCGTAAGCGAAAAGTCGTTCCAATAAAGCGTCATTTAACGATAAAGCAGCCATTACAACCGACCTATTCAACAATAAGACCTAACAGCGCCACCGAATTTTTTACTGCCCGCCCACCTGTTTCTTGGGGGTGTTTCCCATTGTATGCCTATA
>JALONW010000459.1 GCA_025454725.1 Anaerolineae bacterium | reverse complement strand
CGCTGATGATTATCGCCGGTTTGCTGGCCTACCAACTGTTCGGGGTCGTCCAACTGCGCGTCGATATTTGGGTTGACCCGTGGACCGAGGCTGAGGGGCGCGGCTATCACATCGTCCAGAGCCTGATGGCCTTTGCCAACGGGGGCGTGCTGGGGCAGGGCATTGGGCAGGGTGCGCCGGGGTATGTCCCGGTCGTCCACAGTGACTCGGTGTACGCCGCGATTGCCGAGGAGTGGGGTTTCTTGGGCGCGGTCGGCATCGTCGCGCTGCTGATGATTTTCACGCTGCGCGGGCTGCGGGCCGCGATTGCCCACCAAGAACGTCCGTTTTATGCGCTGCTGGCGGCGGGTTTAACCGCCATGATTGCCATCCAAAGCCTGCTCATCATGGGCGGTGTTCTCAAACTTATCCCGCTGACGGGCGTCACGCTGCCGTTTGTGAGTTACGGCGGCAGTTCATTGTTGGTTTCGTTCACGATGGTTGGGCTGCTGCTGCGCCTGACCTCCACGGAGAACAGCCATGCACTTTGAGCGCAGCCTGAACCGCCTGATGTTTGGCCTCGTGGCCGCTTTTATGGTCGTGTTGGCCGCCGCGCTGTACTGGGGCGTCTTGGCGTCCGATTCGGCGCTGGCGTCACCCTTCAATTACCGTCAGCGGGCGGCGCTGGCCTCGGTCGAGCGCGGCCTCATCGCTGACCGCGAAAACCAGACCCTCGCCGAGAGCCTGCCCAATCCCGATGGTACATGGCGGCGCACGGTCTACAGCCCGGCGCTGCACAGCATCCTCGGCTATTTCAGCCTGACCTATGGGACGGGTGGGGCAGAGGCCGCCTATAACGCGCTGCTGGGCGGGACCGACCAGCAGGAGACGTTCACCAGTGTGTTTGAGCGTGACGTATTACATCGCCCACAGCGAGGGAGTGCCGCCCGTCTGACGCTGGATTTTGATATTCAGCAGGCCGCTGCGGACTTGCTGACTGACCGGGTGGGCGCGGTCGTGGTGATGGACGCCAATACCGGGGCGCTGTTGGCCGTCGCCAGCAGCCCAACGGTGGACCCCGCCACGCTGGACACCGAATGGGAAGCACTGATTGAGCGCCCCGATAACCCGTTTTTCAATCGGGCGCTGCAAGGCGAGTATCAGCCCGGCAGCGCGCTTCAACCGGTCTTGTTGGCAGGTTGGTTAATCGCTGGAAATACACCTGAGACTCCGCTGGAACTACCGGACGGTCTCTCTGCGCCAGTCGCGGTCAACGGGGTGACAGTCGGATGCGTTGTGCCGCCCGATGATGCGCCGGAGACGCTGCAAGCCGGGTTCACCTACGGTTGTCCGTCGGCGTTCAGCGCGCTCATTGGCGCGCAGGGTGAGGCGTGGGTCGAGGAACTGCTGACACTATTCGGCGCGACCCGTCACGTTGAGTTGGCGGGGTTCACATTGCCGCAAACCGCCCCTGAAGACGCCACCGTCAGCCGCGATTGGCGCACCGACGCGCTGGGGCAGGGTGATTTACGGTTATCGCCGCTGGATATGGCCGTGATGGTCGCGGCGCTGGCGAACGCGGGCAACGCGCCGCTGCCGTATCTGCTCGACGCCATCCGGCCACCCGGTCAGACCGAGTGGGTTCCCGCCGTCGCTGCGCCGCAGACTCAGCCCATCACCACCAGCCAGACGGCACAGGCCGTTCAGGCACTGATGGTGCAGGCGGTGGCGCAGGGTGGGACGGCCTCCGCCGCCGCACAGGACGGCCTGACCGTCGGCGCGCACGTCGGCTTGGCCGAATCGGGGGAGGCGGGGCTGGCGTGGTTTACCGGCTTCGTCCAGCTTGAGCCGGGGCGCAACGTGGTCGCCGTCGTGCTGTTCGAGGGCGAGACCGACCCTTCGGTCGTGGCACAGGCGGGCGGTGACCTGTTGGCGGTGGCGCACAGTGTTTTGGCGCGTTAAAAACGACGATTAGTCGTCATCGTTGTTGTCGTCATCGTCATCGTTGTTGTCGTCATCATCATCGTTGTTATCATTGTCATCGTCATTATTATCATCGTCATTGCCGCCGGAGCCACCGCTGCCGCTGCTATCCCCACCATCAGAGGGTTGAGGCGTTGTCGGCTGACGCGGGAGCAGCAGTTCTTGGCCGACGCGCAAGCTGCGCGGGTCGTCGATGCAGTTAACATCCAACAGCTCATCCACCGTCGTCCCCGTATTGGCCGCCAGCGCGGATAAGGTATCTCCCTGCCGGATGTTGTACTCAATCCAACCCTCAGGCGCGGTGGGGACGCACCCGGTCGGTGCAACCATGGCAGGGGTGAGTGTTTGCGGCGGGGTGTTGCTTGGGGTAGGTGAGGATGTGCCGGTTGGGCTGGGTGTCGCGCTCACCGTTGCAGTAGGTGTGGGCGTGGGCGTCTGTGATGGCGTTTCGGTGGCTGTAGCGGTGTGGGTAGCCGTCGGCGTCGCTGTTTCGATGATGGCTGGGGTATCGGTCGGCGGGAAGAACAGCAGCAGCGCGACCACCGCCAGCACGACAGCGGCGGCAGCCGATACCCACCAACGGGTGGCCGCTGGGCGCAGGCGTGGGACAGCTTGGGTCATGGGCGGCGCGGGTGGGATGGCTTGCAGCGCGGCCAAGACTTTTGCGCGCTGGCGGTCACGGGCGGCGTTGACCTCATTGGCGGGGAACTGGGCGGCGCGGCGGGCGACCTGCGCCGATTCGAGTAATGGGCGGAGCTGCGCGGCGATGCGCGGGGGGTACTGACCCAACACGGCATCCAGCGGCTGGCCGAGGCTGAGGCGGTCGATGCTGTCGTTAAAGGCGTTGAGTAGGTCGGGGTTGGCGGCCATCATCAATCCTACGCGCTCTCTTCCAGTGAATTCCCTGCAAGGATTCCGCGCAAGTTTTCGGTGGCCCGCCACTGGAGTGACTTCACCGCACTGACCGACTTGCCCATGATGTCTGCGGTCTCCTGTATGCTGAGTTGTTGGCCGAAGCGCAGCACCAAGACTTCCTGTTGGTCTGCTGCCAACAAGCGAACAGCGGCCTGCGCCCGTTGGTTATCCACCATCTGTAGGAACTGCACCTCCGGTTGGTCATCGCTGGGCGCGCTTACCCAGTCTTCTAGCG